>NZ_RPSE01000344.1:0-6917 GCF_003949955.1 Streptomyces sp. WAC05292 | reverse complement strand
GCCCCCGAGGACGCCGCCCAGTGCCGCCTCGCCGTCATCGCGATGGGCAAGTGCGGCGGCAACGAGCTGAACTACGTCTCCGACGTCGACGTCATCTTCGTCGGCGACACCGCGAACGGCGCCGACGAGTCCGCCGCGCTCCGCGCCGCCACCCGCCTCGCCTCCCACCTGATGCGGATCTGCTCCGAGACCACCGTCGAGGGCACCATCTGGCCCGTCGACGCCAACCTGCGCCCCGAGGGCCGCAACGGCCCCCTCGTCCGCACCCTCTCCTCCCACCTCGCCTACTACCAGCGCTGGGCCAAGACGTGGGAGTTCCAGGCGCTCCTCAAGGCCCGCGCCGTCGCCGGCGACCCCGACCTCGGCGCCCAGTACGTCGAGGCCATAACGCCGCTGGTGTGGCAGGCCGCCGAGCGGGAGAACTTCGTCGCCGACGTCCAGCACATGCGCCGCCGCGTCGTCGACAACATCCCCGCCGCCCACGTCGACCGCGAGCTGAAGCTGGGCCCCGGCGGGCTCCGCGACGTCGAGTTCGCGGTGCAGCTGCTCCAGCTCGTCCACGGCCGCAGCGACACCACCCTGCACTCCCGCACCACCCTCGACGCCCTGCACGCCCTGGCCGCCGGCGGCTACGTCGGGCGTGCGGACGCCGCCCAGCTCGGCGACGCCTACCGCTTCCTGCGCGCCATGGAGCACCGCATCCAGCTGTACCGGCTGCGCCGCACCCACCTCGTCCCCGAGGGTGAGGCCGACCTGCGCCGCCTCGGCCGCTCCCTCGGGCTGCGCACCGAACCCGTCGCCGAGCTCAACCGGGCCTGGCGCCGCCACGCCTCCGTGGTCCGCCGCCTGCACGAGAAGCTGTTCTACCGGCCGCTCCTCGACGCCGTCGCCCAGCTCGCCCCCGGCGAGACCCGGCTCTCCCCGCGCGCCGCCGGCCAGCGCCTGGAGGCCCTCGGGTACGCCGACCCGGCCGCCGCCCTCCGCCACCTGGAAGCCCTCGCCTCCGGCGTCACCCGCAAGGCCGCCATCCAGCGGACCCTGCTGCCGGTCATGCTGGGCTGGTTCGCCGACTCCGCCGACCCCGACGCAGGCCTGCTGAACTTCCGGAAGGTCTCCGACGCCCTCGGCAAGACCCCCTGGTACCTGCGCCTCCTGCGCGACGAGGGCGCCGCCGCCGAGAACCTGGCCCGCGTCCTGTCCGCCGGCCGCCTCGCCCCCGACCTGCTGCTGCGCGCCCCCGAGGCCGTCGCCCTCCTCGGCGACCCCGAGGGCCTCCACCCGCGCGGCGCCGACGCCCTGGAGCAGGAGGTGCTGGCCGCGGTCGGCCGCGCCGACAGCGCCGAGGCCGCCGTCACCTCCGCCCGCGGGGTGCGGCGGCGGGAGCTGTTCCGCACCGCCGCCGCCGACATCATCGGCTCGTACGGCACGGAGGACAGCCCCGCCGAGACCGACCTCGGCGCCCTCGTCGACCGCGTCGGCCGGGCCGTCACCGACCTCACCGCCGCCACGATCGGCGGAGCCCTGCGCGCCGCCGTCCGCGACCAGTGGGGCGACACCCTCCCGACCCGGTTCGCCGTGATCGGCGTCGGCCGCTTCGGCGGGCACGAGCTCGGCTACGGCTCCGACGCCGACGTCCTCTTCGTCCACGAGCCCCGCGAAGGCGTCGACGAGCAGGAGGCCGCGAAGGCCGCGCAGGCCGTCATCGCCGAGATGCGCCGGCTCCTGCAACTCCCCACCGCCGACCCGCCGCTCCTCATCGACGCCGACCTGCGCCCCGAAGGCCGCTCCGGGCCGCTGGTCCGCACCCTCGCCTCGTACGCCGCCTACTACCGCCGCTGGTCCCTCACCTGGGAGAGCCAGGCCCTGCTGCGCGCCGTGCCGGTCGCCGGCGACCCGGACCTCGGCCGCCGCTTCATCGACCTGGTCGACCCGCTGCGCTACCCCGCCGAGGGCCTCGGCGACGACGCGGTCCGCGAGATCCGCCGGCTGAAGGCCCGCATGGAGTCCGAACGCCTGCCGCGCGGCGCCGACCCCACCCTGCACACGAAGCTGGGCCGCGGCGGGCTCAGCGACGTCGAGTGGACGGTGCAGCTGCTCCAGATGCGGCACGCCTGGGCCGAACCGGGCCTGCGCACCACCCGCACCCGCGAGGCCCTGGCCGCGGCCCGCGCGGCCGGCCTCATCGGGACGGAGGAGGCGCAGATCCTGGACGAGGCCTGGGTCCTGGCCTCCCGCGTCCGCAACGCGGTCATGCTGGTCCGCGGCCGCGCCGGCGACACGTTCCCGACGCAGACCCGCGAACTGGCGGCCGTCGGGCGCTACCTGGGCTACGCGGAGGGCACGGTCGGCGAAATGCTCGACGACTACCGCCGCATCACCCGCCGAGCCCGCGCCGTCGTCGACGACCTGTTCTACGGGGGGTAGCGTCCTGGCTCCGAGACCCGTATGAGTAGGGTCAGCGGGATGGACAACACGATGCATTTACCGCAAGAAGACCAGGAACTGGTCGAGTTCGCCCGGCACATCGTCGAGACGAACGGCGACGGTGAGACGCACACCGTCGGGGCGGCCGTACGCGACGCCCAGGGCCGTATGTTCGGCGGCATCAACCTCTACCACTTCACGGGCGGCCCCTGCGCGGAGCTGGTGGCGCTCGGGCATGCGCGCGCCGAGGGAGCACGCGACCTGACGGCGATCGTCGCCGTAGGCGACAGGGGCCGCGGGGTGCTCGCACCGTGCGGCCGGGACCGGCAGATCCTGCTCGACCACCACCCGGGCATCCGCGTCCTCGTGCCGGCGGGCGACGGCATCCGGAGTGTCCCGATCACCGACCTGCTGCCCCACGCGTACGTCTGGGCGGAGCAGTCCGCGGCGCAAACCCTGTACTTCCACCGCACGTACCTCGATGCCGTGCGCGCAGGGCGGAAGACGTCCACGGTGCGGTTCCGCGACCCGGTGGAACCGGGCCCGGTGAACATGGTGTTCGAACTGGACGAGGATGTGGTCGTGCCGGGCGTGGTCACACGGATCACGCCCAAGACGGTCGCCGAGCTGACCGAGTCGGACGCGGTCGCCGACGGCTTCCGGGACCTCGCCGAGCTGCAGGACAGGCTCCGGTTCCACTACCCCGACATCAAGCCGACCGACGACGTCTCGGTGGTCCACTTCCGCCTGGCGCCGTGACCGCTTGGCCGGGCCGCGGCGTGCCGGCTGCGGCCCGCCTTCAGGACCGCTGCGCGGGCCCGACGACCGCGAGCCCGACCTGCGCGGCGAGCCGGCGGGCGTACGGCTCTCCCGTCTGTCGGCCGTCGAAGACGACGCTGCGGACGTGGACGAGCACGGTGTGGTCACCGCTCGGCCTGCCGAGCTCGCGGGTACGGGTGTTGAAGAGAAGCGTCACCTCGGCGTGCGTGGCCTCGCCGTGGAAACCCGCCTCGGGTGCGGCCGGCCATTGCAGGGATGCCAGCCGACCAGCGTCGAGAAGAACGTCCCACTGATCTTCGCCTGATCGCCCACGCCACAGCATGTCCGCAAGGTCGAACTCGCCAGTCTCACAACCTGGTCGGGTCGTAGAGCGAATCGGATGTCAGCAGGACAGGAGCTGCGCCTCATTGGTCGGGGACGCTGACCAGCAGCTCCTTGAGTCCGACGCGCTCGGCGCCGTGACCGACGAGCGTCACCTTGGCCAGAGGGGATCGGCTCATGGTCTCCGGCCGGGGCGGGTACCAGCGGATCGAGGTCAGCCGGAGCTCGACATCGGCCGCACCGACGGGCCGGAACACCATGCCCGCCCGTGCCTCGCCGGTGAAGTTCTTCACGACACACACCAGCTCGCCGACAGAGCACTTGGCCAGCTGTTGCACGTACAGACGTGTCGCGATCGGCAGTGCGGGCTGCGCGGCGATCGCCTGGATGATGCGTTCGATGTCCTCGGAGGCGGCGATGCAGAGCTGCTGATCGCTGCTCGTGATATCGATCGCGACACCGAGGTGGTCTTCGCCGCTTTGCTCGCGTAGCGCCAGCCGGGAAGGGGCGATCAAGGCGTTCCGCCCCTCCTTGAAGGTCCAGGTGACTCTCCGCGGCGCATCCTGCACCACAGAGCTGAACATCCCCTGCAACTCGGGATGTGGTTCGCTGAAACGCCAACCGAGCAAAGGCATCTGGACGCGTCCGGCGTTGTCGGTTTCGCTACTGCACTTAAGCCACGCCAAAGGCGCGAACCGCTCAAGTGCGATTCTGGCCCGCTCGAACCGCGACACCGGCTCCCCCGTGGTGCTCATTGGGATTCCCGCCCCTTCTCGGGATGCCTCATTCATCGTTCCGTGACCGCGGATCGGAAGGCCGTAAGCGCGGCGGTGTAGTCGTCCGAAACCCCGTCGCGTGGAAGCAGGTCGAGGTGGTGGCGTGCTAGGCCCTCAGCCGCGGAGAGCACCGTCCGAGCGAGCACATCAGGGCTGACGAGCGCCACCGGCCCGGACCGGGCAGCCACGCTGATCCCCTTCTTGGTCGCCCGGAATGTAAGCCCGAAGGAGGTGTCGACTCCGGTGAACGACGCAAACTTGGCGCGCCCTTGAAGCAGCCCGCCGAGGCAGTCCATCAACTCGGTCACCGAGACGTAGATCATCATGCCTTGATCGGGGACATGCCCCGCCGACCCGGCCTCACCCAGCTGTCCACGCCACAGCATGTCCCCGAGGTCGAACCCGCTGGGCTCGCCCTGGTCGGGGCGGACGCTGAATTCTGTGATCACGATTCTTCCGGCAAGGAGGAGGTTATGAGCTGCGCAATGGGGACGGTGACTCAGTGTGCCGCTTCCGTGAATTCTTCCAGCGTTTGGATCAGGGAAGAGATAGCGGCCCGCTCCTGTTCTGTGGAGCGCTCTGCGTGCAGATCCCACATTCTACTGTCATCTGGGAACGCCCTGCGTAGAACTATCCCTGGCCATCCAAGGCTGCCATCCAGTGCGAGCTGCTCGGCCAACCATTCGCGGTATCTGGCCAGATCGCCGTACTGGTCGGCGGCCGAAAATCCGTACAGAAATGCCACATAGCTGGAGAGCTGCCCGTTCAAGCCGAAAATTCCAGGCCTCGCCTGCAGCTGTGGGATAATTTCCGAAAGCCTCAATCGAGTGGCCTCCAATGAAGTATGTCGAGATAGTCGGGGCTCCATAGGGCGTCGTATTCGGCCTTCGGTAGTCCATGTCGACCCGTGAAGCCGTCGTAGATCCTGTCGCCGTACACGACGACATCGTGATGGAACCATACGGGATCTGTGCCGCGATTGGTCCTACAGAAGCTTTCACACGTTCCGGAGGCGTCTTGCCGAAGTCGAGGAGTTTGCCCTCGACGAAATGTGGGGCTTCGGCGGCGATCGGCCGTGAACCGAGGTGTCCACGCCCTGGAACCGCTCCTCAACCATCCAGACGTCGGCGGAGACGACCTCTCGCCCGCCGAGTGCGCATCGATGCTGGTCCGGTTGGAGGCCGTTATCGATCGGCTTCACGAGAGGCGATGATACGAAGCAGCGCCACGCCTTTTCGGGAAATGGCGAACAGCCGACATTCCGAAAAAAAATTTCGTAGAGTCACCCCAGGATATAGCGCCACTCGCCCGAATCCGTTACGGGAATCACCGAACTTCAAGGTTCCAATTGGCTGGCAGGTCGCTGTCGCAGACGGCGCATACAAACCACTCGTCCCGGACGATATTAAGACCTTGGCAACTCACGCACCGGCGAAAGATCACCGCGTGCGTGAACTCATCCGGCCGCTGGATGCCGGCCTGATCGAGCGAACGGGCAACTGAATGCCAGGAAATCAAATCCGGCCCATATCCCGTGGATAGGTTGCTTATCTCGCCCACGCGCCAGGTGTTTTCGCTTCGTGTGAAGCGAATTTCACCTGCACCTAGCACCGGTTTCCCGCCGGCGCACGCAACATGCTCACTTCTCCTGGGCGCCAGGAGAAGAGTCCCCGTTGTGTCCACAACGTATGTCTGTGTTTCTCCGAGGTCGGCCGGTGTTAGCTGCTCGACCCCTCGGATCGCACGACCCTTTCCCCAGTGGTGGGTTTTTTGCAGTAGGTGCTTAGGGCCCAGATATGGATACCGTCGGTGCTTACTCATTGCGTGTCCAGGTCCGCTACTCGGGAAGTGGCTGCAGCTATCTGCGCCTCGATATGATCTTTCAGTGGTGCCGGGATGCCTGGGCCCCACGAATCCCACCCAGTGAAGAAATAATGCTCTTTGAGGCTCGGGCCGTATGGCCCGGTAGCCGACCTGCCGTCGTTCTGAATTCGACTGCTGAGCGCGTGGCTCAGGGCATCGAATTCGCGCATGGGATCCGCCGTGACGGGGCGACTCCAACTGCCTAGCCAGCGTATACCGTCCTTGGTGACAAGGGCGGCCCAGATTTTCCCATCTGCGACCGTGCCATACAGCACGCTCTCCAGGTCCTTAATCGCGACGACACGCATCTCAATCATCTCCGGATTGCAAATTCAATGAGGGTGTCCGGGTCGAACTCTCCAAGCGATATGCGGCGAACGATCTCCGCGGTTCTGTGATGCCCGCCCGTGATATGGATCTTTGATCCAGGATATTGGATCGAATCATCCTTCGCCCAGTCCCTGTACCCGCTCACTGGGTCATCGCCTTGTGGCCCTCCGTAGCGTACAAGCTCCTCGTTCGTCAGATTTCGGACACCGCCATGGCCGGCTACTTCTCCACCGTGCATCTGCGCATCGGTCAAGGGATGACTGGCAATGCGGTTCTCGACCAACTCGCCGGCCCTCACGTAAAAGCGGTCTGGCGACGTGTGCACCGGAAGGTCCGCCAAATGAGCGTTGGGGGGACACGGCCCCAGGCCGAGCGGGTCCGACCAGGTGTGCGGGTTGTGGGGGTACGTGGCCGGGTTGGGGG
>NZ_RPSE01000343.1:0-6924 GCF_003949955.1 Streptomyces sp. WAC05292 | reverse complement strand
GGCTACGCCTATCCGCCCCCGGCGCCGGCTCCGACCGCGGAGGCCGCGCCCCGGCAGGCCCCCGTGCAGCCACAGCAGCCGCAGCCGCAGGTCGACCCGCGGACCGGCGCCCCGTGGCAGTCCGGACCGCAGCCCGGCCCGCAGCCGCACGACCCGCACTACCAGCCCGGCCCCGCCGCGGGCGGCGCCCCGCTCGGGTACACGGCCGCGGTCGAGCTGTCCTCCGAGCGGCTGCTGCGCGGCAAGCAGAAGCCCAAGCCGCAGCGCGCCGGCTTCCGCTTCGGCGGCAAGGCGGCCGAGGCCGAGCGGCTGCGCCGGCTGGAGCTGATCCGCACCCCGGTGATGTCCTGCTACCGGATCGCCGTGATCAGCCTCAAGGGCGGCGTCGGCAAGACCACGACGACCACCGCGCTCGGCGCGACCCTCGCCAGCGAGCGCCAGGACAAGATCCTGGCCATCGACGCGAACCCGGACGCCGGCACCCTCGGCCGCCGCGTCCGCCGCGAGACCGGCGCGACGATCCGGGACCTCGTCCAGGCGATCCCGTACCTGAACTCGTACATGGACATCCGGCGGTTCACCTCGCAGGCCCCCTCCGGCCTGGAGATCATCGCGAACGACGTCGACCCGGCCGTGTCGACCACGTTCAACGACGAGGACTACCGCCGCGTCATCGACACGCTCGGCCGCCAGTACCCGATCATCCTCACCGACTCCGGCACCGGCCTGCTGTACTCGGCGATGCGCGGCGTCCTGGACCTCGCCGACCAGCTGATCATCATCTCCACGCCGTCCGTGGACGGCGCGAGCAGCGCCAGCACCACGCTCGACTGGCTCTCCGCGCACGGGTACGGCGACCTCGTCTCGCGCTCCCTCACCGTCATCTCCGGGGTCCGCGAGACCAGCAAGATGATCAAGACCGAGGACATCGTGCAGCACTTCGAGACCCGCTGCCGCGGCGTCGTCGTGGTGCCCTTCGACGAGCACCTCGCCGCCGGGGCCGAGGTCGACCTGGACCTGATGCGGCCGAAGACCCGCGAGGCGTACTTCCACCTCGCCTCCCTGGTGGCGGAGGACTTCGTCCGCGCCGCCCAGCAGGCGCCCCGGCAGCAGTGGGGAGCCCCGCAGCAGCAGCCGTCCCCCGGGCAGCCGTACGCGCAGCCGCACCCCCAGGCCCACCCGCAGGGCCCTCCGGCCGGCTACCCGCAGCCGTACGCGCAGCCCGCGCAGCCGTACCCCGCCCAGCCGGGCGGGCCCTGGCCGCAGCAGCCTCAGCCGCAGCCGGGGCAGCAGCCCCCGCGCGACCCGCGCCTCGGCTGAGGCCGACGGCGAAGGGCCCGTGCCGCCGCCCCCGGGAGGGTGGCGGCACGGGCCCTTCGGCGTGGATCCGCGCGCTCAGTGCCGCGCGTGCTGCGCGTCGTACTCCTGGGTCAGCGCCCGCGCCCGCTTCACGTCGTCCGCGATGGCCTCCAGCAGGCCGTCCAGCGACTCGAACCTGGCCATGCCCCGCACATAGGCGAGGAAGTCCACGGTGACGTGCAGCCCGTACAGGTCGAGGCCGATCCGGTCGATCGCGTACGCCTCCACGGTCCGCTCGGTGGCGTCGAACTGGAGGTTCGTCCCCACCGAGATCGCCGCCGGCATCCGCTCGCCGTTCGCGGTGAGCCAGCCCGCGTACACCCCGTCCGCGGGGATGGCGGTGTGCGGCGGGGTCTCGACGTTGGCCGTGGGGTAGCCCAGCTCGCGCCCGCGCTGCGCGCCGCGCACGACGACGCCCTCGACGCGGTGCGGGCGGCCCAGCACCTCGGCGGCGCCCTCCATGTCGCCCTCGGCCACCAGCTTGCGGGCGAGCGTGGAGGAGAACGGCACGCCGCCGCCCGCGGTGCCCCGCTCGAAGAGGTCGACGACCTCGACCTCGTAGTCGTACGTGGCGCCCAGCTCGCGCAGGAAGTCGACGTTGCCGGCGGCGCGGTGGCCGAAGCGGAAGTTCGGCCCCTCGATGACGGCGCGGGCGTGCAGCTTGTCGACGAGCACCTTCACGATGAAGTCGGACGGGGAGAGCTGCGAGAACTCCGCAGTGAACGGCAGGATCAGCAGTGCGTCCACGCCCAGCCCCGCCATCAGCTCGGCGCGGCGGTCGTACGGCGCCAGGATCGGCGGGTGGCTGCCGGGGCGGACGACCTCGCTGGGATGCGGGTCGAAGGTGACCACGACGGACGGCACCCCGAGCTCCCGCGCCTTGGCGACGGCCCGCCCGATGATCAGCTGGTGGCCCCGGTGCACACCGTCGTACGAGCCGATGGTGACGACGCTGCGCCCCCAGTCCTGGGGGATGTCCTCCAAGCCACGCCAGCGCTGCACTGTGACCGCTCCTCGCCCGAACCGTGTAGGCCCTGTCCTGTGTACTGCCGATACCAGGTCTAAGACTGCCATGCCCCCGCCCGGCGTCCCGCATCGGTGTCGGGCCGGGCCGGGCTCTGTGTCACCTCCGCCGGAGGCGCACCGGGCGCCCGCCCGCCGCCGGCCGACGGGCGCCCAGCGAAAAGCGCCCCCTTGTGCTCCGTCCAGTCACTCCGCGCGCCTGCTCGGACGGGTGAACAAAGGGGCCCCGGTGGAGAGAGACTGACCGAGGGGGGTCGTGGAGCGGTGAGCAGCAGCCGGTGTGCGCTCGCCGCTCCACGTCAACGCCGCCGCGCGGGCCCGGCATGCGGCAGGGGCCAGCGCGGGTCAGGCGGGGGTCAGGCGAAGACCGCCAGCGACTTCGCCTTGCCGCCCTTGCTCTCCACGAGGCCGAGCAGCTGCCCCTGCGGCCCGAAGACCGCGATCGGCCCGCGGTCCGCGTACTCCTCCGGCATCTCGATCCGGACGCCGTTGCCGAGCAGCGAGGCCCGGCGGACGTCCAGGTCCCAGCGGGGGAACGCCGCGGCGGCGGCGTCGCCGATCGGCATGACGGTCAGCTCCTCCTGGAGCTGGTCCAGCGTCCGCGCCCGGTCCAGCTTGTACGGGCCCACGCGGGTGCGCCGCAGCGCGGTCAGGTGGCCGCCGGTGCCGAGGTCGGCGCCGAGGTCCCGGGCGAGGGCGCGGATGTACGTACCGCTGGAGCAGACGACGGAGACGACGAGGTCGACGACCTTGGTGCCGTCCTCCGCCTCGGCCTCGCGCATGTCGTACACCTCGAACGACGAGACGGTGACCGGGCGGGCCGGGATGTCGAAGTCCTCGCCGTCGCGGGCGCGCTTGTAGGACCGCACGCCCTTGATCTTGATGGCGCTGACCTTCGACGGGACCTGCATGATTTCGCCCGTCAGCTTGGCGACGCCCGCGTCGACGGCCTCGCGGGTGACCGCGGAGGCGTCCGCGGAGGAGGTGATCTCGCCCTCGGCGTCGTCGGTCAGGGTGTTCTGGCCGAGGCGGATGGTGCCGAGGTACTCCTTCTCCGTGAGCGCGAGGTGGCCGAGGAGCTTGGTGGCCTTCTCGACGCCCAGGACGAGCACGCCCGTCGCCATCGGGTCGAGCGTGCCCGCGTGGCCGACGCGGCGGGTCCTGGCGATCCCGCGCATCTTCGCGACCACGTCGTGCGAAGTGAAGCCGGACGGCTTGTCGACAATGACAAGGCCGTCCGGAGTCTTCCCTGCGTTGCTGCTCATTACGCGGTTGCGTCCTCGTCGTCGCCGGACTTCTTGTACGGGTCGGCGCCGCCGGCGTACTCGGCACCGGAGGACACCTCCCGGACCTGGGCGTCGGAGGCGCGCGCCTTGTCGAGGAGGTCCTCGATGGTGCGGGCGTTCTCCGGCAGGGCGTCCGCGACGAACGTCAGGGTGGGCGTGAACTTGGTGCCCGCCGCCCTGCCGACCGCCGAGCGCAGGACGCCCTTGGCGCTCTCCAGGCCCGCCGCCGCGCTGGCACGGTCCTCGTCGTCGCCGTAGACCGTGTAGAAGACCGTCGCCTCCCGCAGGTCGCCGGTGACCCTGGTGTCCGTGATGGTCACGTGGGTCCCGAGGCGGGGGTCCTTGACACCTCGCTGCAGCTTCTCGGCCACCACCTCCCGGATGAGGTCCGCCAGCTTCTTCGCCCGCGCATTGTCGGCCACTGGTCCGTCTCCTTCTTTCCTTGCATTCAGTCTTCATCACCGTGGAGCCGCCTGCGCACCGACAGCAGCTCCACTTCCGGACGCGCCGCGACCAGCCGCTCGCAGCGGTCCAGTACGTCCGAGAGGTACCCCGTGTCGCCGCTCACCAGCGCGACCCCGATACGGGCCCGGCGGTGCAGGTCCTGGTCGCCCACTTCTGCCGCGCTCACGGAGAACTTCCGCTGGAGCTCGGCGACGATGGGCCTGACGACGGAGCGTTTCTCCTTCAGCGAGTGGACGTCGCCGAGGAGCAGGTCGAAGGACAGAGTCCCCACGTACATGCAGTTCCGGATATCCCGCCGGTCCGGGTTCGGTGGCCTGCCGGCCGACGCGCGGCAGGGTCACCAGAACCGTACACGCAACGGCCGGGGCCGATCGACGGAAATACTCCGCCGACCGGCCCCGGTCACGACACGGTACGAACCGCCTCGCGCTTACGCGCGGGGCTTCTCGCGCATCTCGTACGTCGCGATGATGTCGTCGATCTTGATGTCGTTGAAGTTGCCGAGGTTGATACCGCCCTCGAAGCCTTCGCGGATCTCGGTGACATCGTCCTTGAAGCGGCGCAGACCGGTGATCGTGAGGTTCTCTGCGACGACCTTGCCGTCGCGGAGCAGGCGCGCCTTGGTGTTGCGCTTGACCTCGCCGGAGCGGATGAGGACACCCGCGATGTTGCCCAGCTTGGACGAGCGGAAGACCTCGCGGACCTCCGCGGTGCCGAGCTCGACCTCTTCGTACTCCGGCTTGAGGAGGCCCTTCAGAGCCGCCTCGATCTCCTCGATGGCCTGGTAGATCACCGAGTAGTACCGGACGTCGACGCCCTCGCGCTCCGCCATCTGCGCGGCACGGCCGGCCGCACGGACGTTGTAGCCGATGACGATGGCGTCGGAGCCCATCGCCAGGTCGATGTCGGACTCGGTGACCGCACCCACACCGCGGTGCAGGACGCGGATGTCGACCTCTTCGCCGACGTCGAGCTGGAGGAGCGAGGACTCCAGGGCCTCGACCGCACCGGACGCGTCGCCCTTGATGATGAGGTTGAGTTCCTGGACCAGACCGGCCTTGAGCACGGAGTCGAGGTCCTCGAGGGACACGCGACGGACGCGCTTGGCGAAGTTGGCGTTGCGCTCGCGCGCCGCGCGCTTCTCGGCGATCTGGCGGGCCGTGCGGTCCTCGTCGACGACGAGGAAGTTGTCGCCGGCGCCGGGGACGTTGGTGAGACCCAGGACCAGGACGGGGGTCGACGGACCCGCCTGCTCGACGTTGTTGCCCTTGTCGTCGAGCATGGCGCGGACACGGCCGTACGCGTCGCCCACGACCATCGTGTCGCCGATGCGCAGCGTTCCGCGCTGGACGAGGACGGTCGAGACGGCACCGCGGCCGCGGTCGAGGTGGGACTCGATCGCGATGCCCTGGGCGTCCTGCTCGGGGTTGGCGCGCAGGTCGAGCGCGGCGTCCGCGGTCAGGACCACGGCCTCGAGCAGCTTGTCGATGTTCAGGCCCTGCTTGGCGGAGATGTCGACGAACATCGTGTCGCCGCCGTACTCCTCGGCCACCAGGCCGTACTCGGTGAGCTGGCCGCGCACCTTCGTCGGGTCGGCGCCCTCGACGTCGATCTTGTTGACCGCGACCACGATCGGCACGTCGGCCGCCTTGGCGTGGTTCAGGGCCTCGATCGTCTGCGGCATGACACCGTCGTTGGCCGCCACCACGAGGATCGCGATGTCGGTCGACTTCGCACCGCGGGCACGCATGGCGGTGAACGCCTCGTGACCCGGGGTGTCGATGAAGGTGATCTTGCGGTCCTCGTCGTTGACCTGGGTCGCGACCTGGTAGGCACCGATGTGCTGGGTGATGCCGCCGGCCTCGCCCGCGACCACGTTGGTCTTGCGGATGGCGTCGAGGAGGCGGGTCTTGCCGTGGTCGACGTGACCCATGACGGTGACGACCGGCGGACGCGCGACCAGGAACTCCTCGCCGCCCTCGTCCTCGCCGAACTCGATGTCGAAGGACTCGAGCAGCTCGCGGTCCTCCTCCTCCGGGCTGACGATCTGAACCGTGTAGTTCATCTCGTCGGCGAGGAGCTGGAGGGTCGCGTCGGACACGGACTGCGTGGCCGTGACCATCTCGCCGAGGTTCATCATGACCGCGACGAGCGACGCCGGGTTGGCGTTGATCTTCTCCGCGAAGTCGGTGAGGGACGCACCGCGCGACAGGCGAACGGTCTCGCCGTTGCCGCGGGGCAGCATCACGCCGCCGACGGACGGGGCCTGCATGGCCTCGTACTCCTGGCGCCGCTGCCGCTTCGACTTGCGGCCGCGGCGGGCCGGACCGCCGGGACGGCCGAAGGCGCCCTGCGTGCCGCCACGGGCACCGGGGCCGCCGGGACGGCCGCCGAAGCCGGGACGGCCGCCGCCGCCCGGACCGCCGCCGAAGCCGCCGCCGCCACCCGGACGCGGGCCGCCGAAGCCGCCGCCCGCCGGGCGCGAGCCCGGACCGGCCGGACGGCCGGCGAAGCCGCCGCCGCCGGGACGGCCGGCGCCGCCCGGACGCGGGCCGCCGGCACCGGGACGGCCGGGGCCGCCGCCGGGACGCGGGCCGGGACCGCCGGCCGCGGGACGCTGGGGCATCATGCCCGGGTTCGGGCGGTTGCCGCCCGGCGTCGGGCGCGGGCCCTGCGGACGGGGCATGCCGCCCGGGGTCGGACGGGCACCGCCGGGGGCCTGCGGACGCGGGCCGCCGCCGGGACCGGCCTGCGGGCGCGGGGCGCCGGGGGCACCGGCACCGGGGGCGCC
>NZ_RPSE01000342.1:0-6932 GCF_003949955.1 Streptomyces sp. WAC05292 | reverse complement strand
GTGGAGGCCGAGTACAGGACGGTGCTCAGGCTGGACGCGCGCAGGAAGCTGTCGGCGGCGAAGGAGAAGAAGAGGAAGACGCCGTCGTCGGAGCCGCCGCCGTCTTCCTCTTCTTCTCCTTCGCCGCCGACAGCTTCCTGCGCGCGTCCAGCCTGAGCACCGTCCTGTACTCGGCCTCCACCCTCGGCATCATGGCCGTCCCGGTGGCCCTGCTGATGATCGGCGGCGAGTTCGACCTCTCCGCAGGCGTCATGGTCACCACCTCGGCCCTGGTCAGCTCGATGTTCAGCTACCAGATGACGGCCAACGTATGGGTCGGAGTCCTCGTCTCGCTGCTGGTCACCCTCGCGATCGGCTTCTTCAACGGCTACATGCTGACCCGCACCAGGCTGCCGAGCTTCATCATCACCCTCGGCACCTTCCTGATGCTGACCGGACTGAACCTCGGCTTCACCAAGCTGATCACCGGCACCGTCTCCACCAAGAGCATCGCCGACATGGAGGGCTTCCCCTCCGCCCGCGCCCTCTTCGCCTCCCAGTGGACCCTCGGCCCCGTCACCCTCAAGGTGACCGTCCTGTGGTGGGCCGTCCTCGTCGCCCTCGCCACCTGGATCCTGCTGCGCACCCGCGCCGGGAACTGGATCTTCGCGGTGGGCGGCGGCGCCGACGCGGCCCGCGCCGTCGGCGTCCCCGTCGTCCGGACCCGCATCGGCCTCTACATGGGCGTCGCGCTCTGCGCCTGGATCTCCGGGCAGCACATCCTGTTCTCGTACGACGTCGTCCAGTCGGGCGAGGGCGTCGGCAACGAGTTCCTGTACATCATCGCGGCCGTCATCGGCGGCTGCCTGATGACCGGCGGCTACGGCTCCGCCATCGGCGCGGCCGTGGGCGCCTTCATCTTCGGCATGACCAGCAACGGCATCGTGTACGCCCAGTGGAACCCCGACTGGTTCAAGTTCTTCCTGGGCGCGATGCTCCTGCTGGCCACACTGCTCAACGCATGGGTCCGCAAGCGGGCGGAGGCGAAGTGACACCCCTCGTGAAGCTGACCGGCGTCAGCAAGTCCTACGGCAGCATCCGCGCCCTGCGCGACGTCTCCCTGGAGGTCTCCGCAGGCGAGATCACCTGCGTCCTCGGCGACAACGGCGCAGGCAAGTCCACCCTCATCAAGATCATCTCCGGGCTGCACAAGCACGACTCCGGCACCTTCGAGATCGACGGAGAGGAGACCGAGCTCGCCAACCCGCGCGCCGCCCTCGACCGCGGCATCGCCACGGTCTACCAGGACCTGGCCGTCGTCCCCCTCATGCCCGTCTGGCGGAACTTCTTCCTCGGCTCCGAACCCACCCGCGGCCGCGGCCCGCTGCGCCGCCTCGACGTCGGCCTCATGCGCCGCACGACCCGGTCCGAGCTGCTGCGCATGGGCATCGACCTGCGCGACGTCGACCAGCCGATCGGCACCCTCTCCGGCGGCGAGCGGCAGTGCGTGGCCATCGCCCGCGCGGTGTACTTCGGCGCCAAGGTCCTCGTCCTCGACGAGCCCACCGCCGCCCTCGGCGTGAAGCAGTCCGGCGTCGTCCTCAAGTACGTCGCGGCCGCCCGGGACGCCGGGCTCGGCGTGGTCCTCATCACGCACAACCCGCACCACGCCCACCTCGTCGGCGACCGCTTCGTCCTGCTCAAACGCGGGGCGATGGCCGGCAGCCACACCCGTGACTCGATCACCCTCGACGAGCTCACCCGGCAGATGGCCGGCGGCTCCGAGCTGGACGAGCTGAGCCACGAACTGGCCCGGGTGGCACAATCGGGACCGCAGCCCCCCGAGCCCGCCGATCCCGCGGGCACCACCGCACCACCGAGGGACGACACGACTCGATGAGCACGTACCGGGACTTCACGCTCACCCACCGCGGGTCGGCGCGGGGCACCGTCCTGCGGACCATCGGGTCCCGTGAGCGCCGGTCGCACCTGACCGCCCCCCGCGTCCCCACCGTCGGCATCGACATCGGCGGCACCAAGGTCATGGCGGGCGTCGTCGACGCCGACGGCGTGATCCTGGAGAAGATCCGCACCGAGACCCCCGACAAGTCCAAGAGCCCCAAGGTCGTCGAGGACACCATCGTCGAGCTCGTCCTCGACCTGTCCGACCGCCACGACGTCCACGCCGTCGGCATCGGCGCGGCCGGCTGGGTCGACGCCGACCGCTCCCGCGTCCTCTTCGCCCCCCACCTGGCCTGGCGCGACGAGCCGCTGCGCGACGCCCTCCAGTCCCGCCTCGCCGTCCCCGTCATGGTCGACAACGACGCCAACACCGCGGCCTGGGCCGAGTGGCGCTTCGGAGCCGGCCGCGGCGAGGACCACCTCGTCATGATCACGCTCGGCACCGGCATCGGCGGCGCGATCCTGGAGGGCGGCCAGGTCAAGCGCGGCCGGTACGGGGTCGCCGGCGAGTTCGGCCACATGCAGGTCGTCCCCGGCGGCCACCGCTGCCCCTGCGGCAACCGCGGCTGCTGGGAGCAGTACAGCTCCGGCAACGCCCTGGTCCGCGAGGCCCGTGAGCTCGCCGCCGCCGACTCCCCGGTCGCCTACGGCATCATCGCCCGCGTCGGCGGCAACATCCAGGAGATCACCGGCCCGCTCATCACCGAGCTCGCCCGCGAGGGCGACGCCATGTGCATCGAGCTCCTCCAGGACATCGGCCAGTGGCTCGGCGTCGGGATCGCCAACCTCGCCGCCGCCCTCGACCCCTCCTGCTTCGTCATCGGCGGCGGCGTCAGCGCCGCCGACGACCTGCTGATCGGACCCGCCCGGGACGCCTTCCGCAGACACCTGACCGGGCGCGGCTACCGGCCCGAGGCCCGCATCGCCAAGGCCCAGCTCGGCCCCGAGGCCGGCATGGTCGGAGCGGCCGACCTCGCCCGGCTCGTCGCCCGCCGCTTCCGCCGCGCCACCCGCCGGCGCGTCGAGCGGTACGAGCGCTACGCGCAGCTGGGCCGCCGCCAGACCCCCGGACCCGACGACCAGGACGACACGCAGTGACACCGCCCACCCTGCCCCGCCAGGCGCCGGCCCCCGACGAGGGCGGCGCACCGCCCCCCGCGGAGGACCGCAGGCACGTCGTCCGGCGCCGCTGGATCACCGCCCTCATCATCCTGCTGCTGATCGGCGTCCCCGCCGGCTACCTCGCCGTCTCCGCCCAGCAGAGCCGCGAGAGCGGCCGCGACAAGGCGGCCAAGGTCGGCGCCACGAAGGTCCGGCCCGGCTGGCCCTCGCGGGTGCAGCGCAGCATCTACGACGTGCCCATCCCCCAGAAGGCCTGGAAGGTCGGCTTCCTGGAGACGAACAACTGGCACACCAGCCGGCTGTACGTGCAGTTCGCCGTGACCCCGGCCGACCTGGACGGCTTCCTCGCCGACCTCGGCACCAGCCGCGCCGAGCTGACCCGCGGGGTGGCGATCGACGCGCACGACACGGCCGTCTCGGGCTGGAACTGGAAACCGCACAGGACCTGGTACGGGACCACCCTGGAGCAGCCCGACCCCCGCCCGACCCGCGACGTGACCGTCGACCTCACCGACCCGTCCAAGCCGAGCGTCTACGTCGTCTCGACGGCCGTCCCGTAAGGGCCGCGGCGGGCCGACCCCGCCGGGCGGGCTGCCCTAGCCTGGGATCATGAAGCTCACCAAGCGGCTGCACTCCTGCGTCCAGCTCGAAAAGGACGGGCGCGTCCTCGTCATCGACCCGGGTGCCTTCAGCGAGCCCGACGCGGGCCTGGGGGCGGACGCCCTGCTCGTCACGCACGAGCACCCCGACCACTTCGACGAGGGCCGGCTGAGGGCCGCCCTCGACGCGAACCCCGCCGCAGCCCTGTGGACGCTGCGCAGCGTCGCCGAGCGGCTCGCCCCCGCCTATCCCGGCCGCGTGCACACCGTCGGGCACGGCGACGCGTTCACCGCCGCCGGGTTCGACGTCCAGGTGCACGGCGAGCTGCACGCCGTGATCCACCCCGACATCCCGCGGATCACGAACGTCGGCTACCTCGTGGAGGGTTCGCTGTTCCACCCCGGCGACGCCCTCACCGTGCCCGGGGTGCCCGTCGAGACGCTGATGGTGCCGGTGCACGCGCCGTGGAACAAGGTGTCCGAGGTGATCGACTACCTGCGCGAGGTGGGGCCGCGCCGGGCCATCGACATCCACGACGTCTACCTCGCCGACATCGCCCGGCCCATCTACGACACGGCCCTCGGGAACCTCGGCGGCACCGACCACGGGCGGCTCGCCGCGGGCGACGCCACCGAGGTGTGACCGCCGCCCCGGCGCCGGGCGGCCGGTGCCGGGTGGCTGTCGGCGCCGGGCGGTAGGTTGGGACGCATGCGTATCGCCACGTTCAACGTCAACTCGATCACCGCCCGGCTGCCCCGCCTGCTGGCCTGGCTGGAGAGCTCCGGCACCGATGTCCTGTGCGTGCAGGAGACCAAGTGCTCCGACGCGCAGTTCCCGCACGACGCGCTGCGCGAGCTCGGCTACGAGTCTGCCGTCAACGCCACCGGCAGGTGGAACGGCGTCGCCCTGCTCTCCAAGGTCGGCCTGGAGGACGTGGTCCGGGGCCTGCCCGGCGGCCCTGACTACGAGGGCGTCCAGGAGCCCCGGGCCATCTCCGCGACCTGCGGCGGGGTCCGCCTGTGGTCGGTGTACGTGCCCAACGGCCGCGAGGTCGAGCACGACCACTACGGCTACAAGCTGGAGTGGTTCCGCGCCCTGTCCGAGGCCGTCGCCGAGGACGCCGCCGGCCCGCGCCCCTTCGCCGTGCTCGGCGACTTTAACGTGGCCCCCACCGACGAGGACGTCTACGACCCGGCCGTCTTCGCCGGCCTCACGCACGTCACCCCCGCCGAGCGGGCCGCCCTGGAGGCGCTGCGCTCCGCCGGCCTGTCCGACGTGGTGCCGCGGCCCCTCAAGTACGACCGCCCCTACACGTACTGGGACTACCGCCAGCTCGCCTTCCCGAAGAACCGCGGCATGCGCATCGACCTCGTCTACGGCAACGCGCCGTTCGCCAAGGCCGTCACCGACGCGTACGTCGACCGCGAGGAGCGCAAGGGCAAGGGCGCCTCCGACCACGCGCCCGTCGTCGTGGACCTCGACCTGGACGCCTGACGGCCGGTCCGCGGCCGCCGGAATCCAGGCGCGCCCTGTGGCCGTCGGGGCCCCTTGGTGCCACGCTGTTCGGTATGGACATGCCCTTTCTGGCCCACTGGCGCAACCGGAGCGACACGCAGCGGGGCGCGGGTCTCGCCGCCGCGGTCGCCGAGGACCCGGAGGGCGTCGGCGAGCTGTTCGCGGAGTGCGAGGTGCTGCGCGTCCACGCGCGGGCGGCCGGGCTGGAACTCGACGGCACCCCGGCCTCCTTGGAGGCGCTGGACCAGCTGATGCCGCGCTGGCGCCGGGAGCCCGAGGTGGTGCCCTGGCTCGGCAACGACGCGGGCTTCTACCTCGGGACGGTGATCATCCGGACCTGCCCGGGGGCCCGCTGGCAGGTCTGGCCGAACGGCCAGCCCGTGGTCCGGCTCGCCTCGGGCCGCGAGCTGAACGTCATCGAGTCGGGACTGTCCTGGGCGATGACCGGCTCGCCGGAGCTGTCCCAGGCGTACGCGGAGGCCTCGGAGGGCTCCGAGGCCCGGTAGCGGCCGCGGCCCGTCGGCCGCCGGGCCGGCCCCGGCGGCCTGCGCGCACCCGGCGGTGTCAGCGGGCGCCGAGCGGCACGGAGACGTACGAGGGGTCCTGGCGCGGCGAGGAGAAGGTGAGCTGCGCCCCCGTGGGGTTGTACTCCGCGTACAGCGGGTCGACGGTGTCGATGACCAGGGCCAGGCGGTGGCCCGCGGGCACGTCGTACGCCGTGGAGAACAGGTCGAGGTCGACGCCGAAGGGGCGGCCCGGCGTCTTGCCGTGGAAGGTGTGGGGGGCATGGGTGACGAGCTTGCCGATGCCGAGGGGGCCCACGTCGTAGAGGTAGGCGACGAAGGTGCCGTCGGACCGGGTGGGGGTGACGGTGGTGTGCAGGCGGGCGGTGCCGCGCACGCGGCGCTCGGAGCCGAGGCGGTCCGACTGCCAGACCGCGGCGAAGGCGCGGGGGAGCAGCGGCACGGACGCCATGGGCGGGATCTTCGTGAACTGGTCGAGGGTGCTGGACAGGAGCACGATGCCGCCGTCGGCGCCGGTGTTGACGCCGGTGAAGAGGTGCTCGGTGTCGGCGAGGGCGAGCTTCTCCGTGCCGGCGGAGCCGACCGACTTCCAGTCGGCGTAGCCCTCGTACCCGCTGCTGCTGCGGGACTTGATCTGCACGGGCTGCTCGGTGTCGACGCCGTTGCGTTCGCCCCTGAGGTGGCGGTCGAACCAGCGGCGGGCGTTGTCCCAGGTGTCGTTCGGCAGACCGAACAGGCCGAGGCCTTCGGCGGTGGCGTGGTCGCCGGGGCGGAACTCCAGCCGCTTCGGGCCGGTGAGCTTCTCGAAGAAGGAGGCGTACTGGTTGGGCGGGAAGATGGTGTCGCCCCAGGCGTTGCCGAGCATGACGGCGGTGCCGTTCGCGTTGAGCCGGTCGACGTGCTCGGCGGGCGAGCGCTTGCGGCCCCAGTCGATCATCTCCTGCTCGCGCGCCAGGTCGGAGGCGAGGAAGTCGCCGAGGATGCGGTTCAGTTCGGGGCCGGGGCGGCCGGTGAGCCGCCCGGTCGCGCCGAGCAGGGCGGCTGCCTGGACGTGCTGGGTGCGGCCGGAGTAGATGGACTCGACGAGGTCGGCCCAGCCGCTGAGCGCGACGACGGCCTTGATGCGGGGGTCGTGCGCGGAGGCCAGCAGGCTGATGCCCGCGCCGTAGGAGACGCCGCCGACGCCGATCCGGGCGGGGTCTCCTACGGCGCGGGCATCAGCCTGCTGGC
>NZ_RPSE01000341.1:0-6944 GCF_003949955.1 Streptomyces sp. WAC05292 | reverse complement strand
GGCTCGGGGGGCGCTGTGGGGGGCGCTGTGGTGTCGGAGGGCATCGGGCTGCCGGCCAAGGCCGCCCTGGCCGCCGGTATCGCGGTGGCCACCGCTGCCGGGGTGGTGTTCGCCCTGGCCGGTGAGGATGCCGAGCCGGCGCCGCAGGCGCATCCCGCGCCGCCGCGGGCCGCCGCGCCTGCCGTGCCGGCGCCGGAGCGGCCGAGCCCGTCCGCGTCAAAGCCGCCTGCGGGGACCCCCGCGCCCGCCGCGAGCACGCCGCCGGCCTCGCCGAAGCCGGCGTCGGCCGCGCCGAAGCCGCCGGCGCCTCCCTCGCCCACGCCGTCGGCTTCGCGCAGCCCGGCGCCGGCGCCTCCCGTGTCCGCGACGCCGTCCTCTTCACCCCGGCCGACGCCGCCGCCCGAGCCGGCGCGGAGCTACCGGCTGGCCTCGCTGGGGTACTCCGCGCTCGGCGACCACCGCGGGCCCGAACTGCGTGCCTGGCCCAGCAGCTGGGTGTGGCAGCGCTGGACGATCGGCATCGCGGACCGGCAGTACGGGCAAGGGCTCACCGTAAGCGCCCGTTCATCGGTGGAGATCGCGCTGAACCGTCAGTGCACGTCGTTCTCCGCCCGGGCCGGAGTGGACCGGCTCTCCCTCCTCTCCGACGGCAAGGTCCGCTTCTCGGTGTGGGCCGACGGCAAGCGCCTGTGGCAGTCGGCTCCCCTGGGCCGCACCGACCGGGCCGCCGCGGTCGAGGTACCGCTCACCGGGCACGAAACGATCCGCCTGATGGTGGAGCCGCTCGGCCAGGGCCCCAGACCGACCCTGGCCAGCTGGGCCGACGCCGTCCTCACCTGCCGCTGACCGCACCCGCCTGCGCGCCGGCCCGGCCGGCCGTACAGCGAGCAGACCCTCCCCCTGGCGGCTGTCGGCCGCGGAAGAGGTGCCCGGCCTGCACCGTCGGATCGGCGGCATCAGAACCGAACGGGCTTCCGCCGACGGGGCCGCTTTCGCCGGGGGGCGGGACACGGCCGCCGGAGCGGGAGGGGCAGGTGTCTGTGGGGCCCGTATGCCTCACCCTCCCCCTGGCCGTTTCCCTCGGGCGTCCCGGCAGAGAAATTGCGCCCCCGAACCATCAACTGCCCGGGACACCCCACCCCCGACCTCCTCAAGACAGTGCCGCCCGCGGCTGCGGTACGCCGTTCGGCACGGCCCTGCGGCGCGGGGTCGTGGTGCCTGTCCAGCAGGTGCCGCGGCGGGACAGGAGGCGGCCCAGCCAGAGTTCCATGGAGACGAGTTCGGCGAGCCCGTCCAGGGGGACGGGGCGCCCTTCGGCCGCGTCGAGGAGGGCCTGGCGGACCACGCGGGCCTCGATCAGGCCGGCGTCGGCCAGGAGCGGGGCGGTGAAGAGGGACAGGAGGGTGGTGAGGGCCGCGCGGAGGCCCAGGCGGGTCGCCGTCTCGTTCGGGGCGTGGGCGGGGGCGCCCCAGCCGGGCGGGAGTTCGCGGACCCCGGCCGAGGAGAGCACGCTGCGCAGGATCGCGGCGCGGGCTCCGGGCTGGACGCGCAGCGGGTCGGGGAGGGCGCGGGCGGCCCGGACGACCTGGTTGTCGAGGAACGGGGCGTGGAGGCGCTGGCTGCGGACCTCGGCGGCCTGTTCGAAGACGCGGTGGTCGGCGGCGTGCCGGGTCAGGGCCGCGCGGGCGCGGCATTCGCCGGGCCGCAGGGAGAGCGGGGGCCGGCCGGCGGCGGTGGCGAGGCGGATCGATACTTCCGCGAGTGCTTCCCCGGTCAGCCAGCCCGCGGCCGGGCCGGGCCGGGACCAGGTCATGGCGGCGAGGGAGGCGTCGACCGGGCCGCCGGGGCCGGCGGGGCGGACGTCGCCGCCGCGCAGCCGGGCGGCGGCGGCCTCCATGCCGGTGCGGTACGGGGTGCGGGCCAGGCGGCGGGCGGCCGCGTACACGGAGAAGGGGACGGTGAGGGACTCTCCCGCGGCGGGTGCCGAGCGGGCCAGGGCGGCCACGGGGCGCAGGAGGTGGCGTCTGCGGCGGTCCATCAGGAGGTCGGCGAGGCGGGCGGGGTGGGCGTCGAGGACCTGGCGGGCGCCGTGTCCGACGAAGTGGTCGGCCGAGCCGGCGGCGAGGCGGCGCCGCTCCCGGGAGGCGTGGACGAGGGAGGGGCCGGGCTCGTCGGTGAGGGGCCCGTCGAGGTCGGCGTACGGGAGGGCTTCCTCGGCGGCGGCGACGACCACGTGCCGCAGCCGGGGGTCGGCGGCGATGGCGCGGGCGCGTTCGAGTTCGGCTTCGCGGCCGCCGGGGGTGGCGAGGTCGTTGAAGGTGACGGCGAGGAGTCGTTCGCCGGTGCGTCCGAGAAGGGCGCCGGGGGCGCCGGGCAGGCCGGCTGCGAGGAGGGCCAGCGTGGCGGAGGCGCTGCCGCCGGAGAGGTCGGCGCCGACGCCGGGCACGGGTGCGGGCAGGCCGCGGGCGGCCCGCCGTTCGGCGGGGCCCATCCCCGGCACGGGGCCGGGGTCGTACGGCTGGGTCTCGGGGGCGTGCCGCGGGGCCGTGAGCCGGGCGCGCACCGCGTCCACGAGTGCTTCGCGTACGCCCTCCACCGCGCGCTCGGCGTCGGCCTCGGGGGCGGCCACGGCGAGGGAGGCGACCGGCTCGTAGCCGGTGATCTCGCGGGAGCCTTCGCGCAGGATCAGGGCGTGGCCGGGCGGGATGCGGCGCACGCCCTCGTAGGGGGTGCCGTCGCCGAGGGCCTCGGGGCTGTCGGGGCAGGCCAGGAGGGCGGCGAGGTGGCCGATGTCGAGCTGGGCCTCGATGAGGTCGGCGAGGGGGAGGGCGGCGGTGGCGTAGGCGGTGCCGCCGGCCCACGGGGTGTGGAAGACGGGGCGGGCGCCGGCGAGGTCCCCGACGACGGTGATGCGGCGGCCGGCCTGGACGACGGCGGTGTAGCTGCCGGACCACTGGGTGAGGTGGCGCAGGGCGCCGCCCCGGGCGGCGGTGAGGGCGCGCCGCAGTTCGGCGTCGGTGGCGCCGCAGCAGCCGAGGACGGCGATGCGGGTGAAGGGGTCGGCGGGGTCGGCGGTGAGGGTGCGGATCTCGTCCGGGCGCCAGTCGCCGACGGCCCACAGCGGGTCGGGGTCGCCCCACAGGAGCTGGGCGCCGACGGGGACGACGGTGCGCTCGGCGTCGCGGCCGGCCGGGTCGTCGGGGTGGGCGGCGTCGGCGATGCCGCCGGTGACCGGGCCGTCGGAGCCGTACCCGTGCGCGTTCCCGTGCACATACCCGTTGCCGGTCCCGTACGCGTACCCGGGCTCGGGGTCGCGGGCGGTGCGGGGGCGGCCGCCGGGGCCGACGCGGCCGGCCGTGCCGAAGCTCGCGGCGATACTGCTCCACCCCACCAACCAGCGCACCGCCGCCTCCCCAGCCCGTGGGCAATCGACCGGGGCCGCTGCGGCGCGGGCAGCGCGAGGGCGCGGCCGGCCGGACCCCGGGTGGCTCGGGACCATGCTGCCACGAGACGGGCGTGCGGGAGTGGTACGGGAGGGCGCACGTGCGAACGAACACACCGCAGTCACACGGTATTTGGCGTTCCGTTCCCACCGGCCCACAGGTCGGTTTCGGCCATTCTCAGGCCGTGCCGAGTGCACCGCGCACAAGGGGACCGGCGCGGCCGCGGCGGTGCGCGGGCGCGGCCCGGGAAGCGCGGCGCACCTCCCGGACCGTTCCGCCACCCGCGGGGATTGGGGCGGCGGCATCCCCCGGCCCGCCGGATCCACGCAGCGGGCCGACCCACGCACGGCACATCGAATCGCCGGGCCGGGCGGCCGGCCAGAGCGCACGGGCGGGCGCACGGCCACACGGGCGGAGCACGCGGTCGGGCGCGCGCCGTCGGCGCCGGGCCGGGGCGGACTGTGCGGGCGGACAACAATCCCGCCATACGGAAGTCGGGGCCTTAACGCTTGGGAGGCGGGGAACTACGCTGGGTTTACGAAATGCCGGGCGCCTATGCCCCGGCGGCGTATGAGTTGAGTGCGTTCCGCGTGTGACGAGGGGTGGCGCATGTCCAGGGAGCTCCGCGAACCCAACGAGAAGCTCGGCGCCGTCCTCGCCCTCGCGGGCATCAGCAACGCCGGACTGGCCAGGCGCGTCAACGACCTCGGCGCCCAGCGGGGCCTGACACTCCGCTACGACAAGACGTCGGTGGCCCGGTGGGTGTCGAAGGGCATGGTGCCGCAGGGCGCGGCCCCGCACCTGATCGCGGCCGCCATCGGCGCGAAGCTGGGCCGGCCGGTGCCGCTGCACGAGATCGGCCTGGCGGACGCCGACCCCGCGCCGGAGGTGGGCCTGGCCTTCCCCCGCGACGTGGGATCGGCGGTGCGCTCGGCCACGGACCTGTACCGGCTCGACCTCGCCGGGCGCCGCGGCGGCGGCGGGATCTGGCAGTCGCTGGCCGGCTCCTTCTCCGTTTCGGCGTACGCGACGCCCGTCTCGCGCTGGCTGATATCGCCCGCCGACGGCTCGGTGGCGCGCGGACCGGCGCCGCGCGGCGCCGCGCCCGGCTCCGCCCCGGACGACCCTGCCGCCCCTGCCGCGCGGGCCGTGCCGCCCGCCCCGCCCGCGCCGTCCACGGTTGTGCCCCCGCACCCTTCGGGCGAAACCCCGCCCGCGCCGCACGCCCCCGCCGCGCCGGGCGGCGCCCCGGCGGCGGCGCCTCCGGCGGTCGTCGGCCTGGCCGACGCCTCGCCGCAGCGCGTCGGCCACAGCGACGTCAGCAAGCTCCGCGAGGCCGCCGAGGACGCGCGCCGCTGGGACTCGAAGTACGGCGGCGGGGACTGGCGCTCCTCGATGGTGCCCGAGTGCCTGCGCGTGGACGCGGCCCCGCTGCTGCTCGGCTCGTACAGCGACGAGGTGGGCCGCGCCCTGTTCGGGGCGACCGCCGAGCTGACCCGGCTCGCCGGCTGGATGGCCTTCGACACCGGCCAGCAGGAGGCCGCCCAGCGCTACTACATCCAGGCGCTGCGCCTGGCGCGGGCCGCCGCGGACGTCCCGCTCGGCGGGTACGTGCTGGCGTCGATGTCGCTGCAGGCTACGTACCGGGACTTCCCCGACGAGGGCGTCGACCTCGCGCAGGCGGCCGTGGAGCGCAACCGCGGGCTGGCCACCGCGCGCACGATGAGCTTCTTCCGCCTGGTCGAGGCGCGGGCGCACGCGAAGGCGGGCGACTCGGCGGCCGCGGGGGCGGCGCTGCGGGCCGCGGAGGGCTGGCTGGAGCGGGCGCGGCCGGGCGACCCGGACCCGACGTGGCTGGGCTTCTATTCGTACGACCGGTTCGCGGCGGACGCGGCGGAGTGCTACCGGGACCTCAAGCTGCCCCGGCAGGTGCGCCGCTTCACGGAGCAGGCGCTGTCGCGGCCCACGGAGGAGTACGTGCGCTCGCACGGTCTGCGGCTGGTGGTGAGCGCGGTCGCGGAGCTGGAGTCGGGCAACCTCGACGCGGCGTGCGCGGCGGGGACCCGTGCGGTGGAGGTCGCGGGCCGGATCTCGTCGGCGCGCACGACCGAGTACGTGCGGGACCTGCTGCAGCGGCTGGAGCCGTACGGGGACGAGCCGCGCGTCGCCGAGCTGCGCGAGCGGGCCCGGCCGCTGCTGATGGCCCCCGCGTAGCCGTCCTGTCGGTGGCGGGGTGCAGTATGCAGGGGTGGGAGGTGGCGGCTTGGAGGACAGCGTGGGCGGCGCCGCGGTGCGCGCCGGGGGCAGGGCCGACTGCGACGTGGTGGTGGTCGGCGGCGGGATCGTCGGGCTGTCGACGGCGTACGCCCTGTCGCGGCTGGCGCCGGGGACCCGGGTGGTGGTGCTGGAG
Organism: Streptomyces sp. WAC05292; assembly: GCF_003949955.1. Taxonomy (NCBI): domain Bacteria; kingdom Bacillati; phylum Actinomycetota; class Actinomycetes; order Kitasatosporales; family Streptomycetaceae; genus Streptomyces; species Streptomyces sp. WAC05292. The sequence continues at coordinate 1,091 of NZ_RPSE01000341.1, read as the reverse complement.
AAGGAGCGGGGGCCGGCCCGGCACCAGACGGGCCGCAACAGCGGTGTCATCCACAGCGGGATCTACTACCGGCCCGGCTCGCTGAAGGCGCGCTACGCGGTGGGCGGGGCCGCGGAGATGGTGAAGTTCTGCGCCGAGCACGGCATCCCCCACGAGGTGACCGGCAAGCTGATCGTGGCGACGGACCGGGAGGAGCTGCCCCGGCTGCACGCGCTGGTGCAGCGCGGCCGGGAGAACGGCATTCCGGTGCGGGAGCTGGGGCCGGCGCAGATCGGCGAGTACGAGCCGGAGGTGCGCGGGGCGGCCGCGATCCACGTGGCGTCGACCGGTGTCGCGGACTACGGGCTGGTGGCGCGGCAGCTCGCCGAGTCCTCCGGGGCGGAGATCGTCTACGGGGGCGCGGTCGACCTGGTGTCGCGGCGGGCCGGCGGGGTCGCGGTGCGGACGACGGCCGGCGTCGTCGTGCGGGCCGGGGCGCTGGTGAACTGCGCGGGCCTGCACTGCGACCGGGTCGCCCGGCTGGCCGGGGACGACCCCGGCATGCGGATCATCCCCTTCCGCGGCGAGTACTACGACCTGGCGCGGCCCGGGCTGGTGCGCGGGCTGGTCTACCCGGTGCCGGACCCGGCCTTCCCGTTCCTCGGGGTGCACCTGACGCGGGGGATCGGCGGCGGGGTGCACGTCGGGCCGAACGCGGTGCCGGCGCTGGCCCGGGAGGGGTACGGCTGGGGCGTGGTGCGGCCGCGGGACCTCGCGGACGAGCTCGCCTGGCCGGGTGCGTGGCGGATGGCGTGGCGGCACTGGCGGTACGGGGCGGGCGAGATCCGCCGCTCGCTGTCGAAGGCGGCGTTCACGGAGGCGGTGCGCCGGATGCTGCCCGCGGTGAACGCCGAGGACCTGCGGCCGGCCGGGGCGGGGGTGCGGGCGCAGGCCGTCCTGCGGGACGGGACGCTCGTCGACGACTTCCTGATCCGGGAGGCGCCGCGGACCGTGCACGTGCTGAACGCGCCGTCGCCCGCGGCGACCGCGTCGCTGCCGATCGGGCGCGAGATCGCCCGGCGCGCCCTGGACAGCCTGGCCCGGGCCTGAAC
>NZ_RPSE01000340.1:0-6957 GCF_003949955.1 Streptomyces sp. WAC05292 | reverse complement strand
CCCCGGCCGCGGGCTGGCCCGGCCCACCACCCGGCAGGCCGTCCAGGCCACCGCCGCCTGCGCCTTCGCCCTGCTCGTGGGCCAGGCGCTCTCGCACGAGCGCTGGTACTGGGCCGTCGGCACCGCCTGGTGGATTTTTGTCAACACCGCCTCGCGCGGCGAGACCCTCGTCCGCGGCTTCCGGCGGGTCCTCGGCACCGTCCTCGGCATCGCCGCGGGCCTGCTGATCGCCGTACCGCTGGGCGGTGCGCCCGCACCCACCGCCGCCCTGGTCGCCGTATGCGTCTTCGGCATCTTCTACACCGCCGCGCCCTCGTACTCCTGGATGATGTTCTTCGTCACCGTCATGGCCGGGCTGCTCTACGGGCTCCTCGGCGTCCTCCACCCCGGCCTGCTGCTCCTGCGCTTCCAGGAGACCGCCGTCGGGGCGCTCGGCGCGGCTCTCGCCGTCGTCCTGATCCTGCCCGTCACCACCCACGCCGTGAACGACGCGTTCATCCAGCGCGCCCTGCACTGCGTACGGGCGGCCACCGCGGCCGCACTCGACCGGCTCGCCGGCGACGACGCCGCCGACCCCGCGCCGCACGCCGCCGAACTGGAACTGCTGCTGGGCCGCGCCCGGACCGCGCTCGCCCCGCTGGTCCACCCCCTCAGCCCGCTGCGCGCCCGCAAGGCCCGCGCCCGCCAGGTCCTCGCCCTCCTCGACGACTGCGCGCGCGAGGTGCGCGGGCTGGTGGCCGTCGCCGCCGACCCGCAGGCCTCCCACGACGCCCGCCTGGCGGCCGCCTGCTGGCGCGTCGAGGCCGCCGTCGAGGCCCTGACCGCGCCGGACGGCGCCGCCGGGGCCGGGACCCCCGCGGGCGGGCCGCGGCCCCAGGGCCGGACCCAGGCCGCCGAGCCGGCCCTGGTGCACCTGCACGGGCTGGAGCACGCCCTCGTCGCGCTGCACGCCCCGCTGCGCACCGACCCGCGTTCCCCGCTCGTCATCAGCGCCTGACCGAATCCGGAGTCCGGCGCGCCCGCACGACGGCGAAGCCGGAACCGGAGCTGCCCGCCGCGCCGAGGGAGCCCGCGGCCGGCTTCGCCCGCGAGCGCCGTGCGGGCCGCCTGGAACCGGGGCGGATCCTACGCCCCGTCAGGCCCCCGCGCAGGAGGTTCGGTCGAAGACCACTCGCCGGTGTGTTCGAACCCCCGGCGCGCTGACTCCGCCCACCTGCGGCCTGTACAACGGGTCACTGTTCACTGCGTGTGCATCCGCCACGCACAGGGTGGATCTGTCCGGACAGGGGGTAACGGCCCGGGATGGAAAAACTTCGGGAACGCACGACCACGTCGCAGGTGTGGGCCGCGGCTGAGGAGTTCGTCCGCCTCTTCCACCGGGAGAACCCGCAGGCCGGCGAGCCGCACGCGCGGCTCGCCGCCGTGCGGGCCGAGATCGCGGAGACGGGGACCTACCGGCACACGCCGCAGGAACTCGCCCACGGGGCCCGCGTCGCCTGGCGCAACAGCAACCGCTGCATAGGCAGGCTCTACTGGAACTCGCTGCGGGTGCGCGACCGCAGACACGTCGGCGACGCCGACACGCTCGCCGAGGAGTGCTTCGCGCACCTGCGCGAGGCCACCAACGGCGGACGGATCAGACCCACCATCACCGTCTTCGCCCCCGACGCCCCCGACCGCCCCGGCCCGCTGATCTGGAGCGAGCAGCTGATCCGGTACGCGGGCTACGGCGACCACCCCTCGATAACCGTCGGCGACCCGCGGAACGCGCCGCTCACCAGCGCGCTGCTCGCCCTCGGCTGGCGCGGCGGGGCGGGCACCCCCTTCGACCTCCTCCCCCTGGTCGTCCAGGGCGTCGACGACAAGCCGCGCTGGTTCGACACCCCGGCCGACGCGGTGCTGGAGGTGCCCATCGAGCACCCCGACGACCCCGGCTGGGCGCAGTGGGGGCTGCGCTGGCACGCCGTTCCGGCCATTTCCAACATGTGCCTGGAGATCGGCGGCATCCACTACCCGGCCGCCCCGTTCAACGGCTGGTACATGGGCACCGAGATCGGCGCCCGCAACCTCGCCGACACCGACCGCTACAACCTGCTCCCCGCCGTCGGCCGCCGTCTCGGCCTCGACACCTCCAGCGACCGCTCCCTGTGGAAGGACCGGGCGCTCGTCGAGCTCAACCGGGCGGTGCTGCACTCCTACGACCGGGCGGGCGTCACCATCGCGGACCACCACAGCGAGTCCCGGCGGTTCCTGACGCACCTGGCGAGGGAGGAGCGCAAGGGCCGGGAGGTCGGCGCCGACTGGTCGTGGATCGTCCCGCCGATCTCCGGCGCGGCGACACCGGTCTTCCACCGCACGTACGACGACCGGCCCAGCGCGACCGCCTACGTGCACCACCCGGGCGCCCGGGAGCGGGCCCAGGGCCGCGACTTGGTCTAGACCTTCTGTTACCGTCAGCCCGAGGAAGCGGGAAGCGGCGGAGAGGGGCATCCGTGGACGGCACGGCGGGCGCGGGCGGGGCGGACGGCATCCGCGGGAGCGGCGGCGAGCACCGGACCCCGCCGGGGGCGGCCTCCGCCCCGCCCCGCGTCCACATCGGCTCGTTCACCTCGGCGGGCGGCCGCGGGATCACCACCGCGGCCGTCGACCCGGCGACCGGTGCGCTCACCGCCCTGTCCGCCACCGGCGGCGCCCTCGCGGACCCCTCCTACCTGGCCGTCGACCGCGGCAGCGGCCTGCTCTACGCCGTCAGCGAGACGCAGCGGGGCGCCGTCCGGGCGTTCCGGCCGGAGGGCGACGGCCTCGCCCCGCTCGGGCCGGCCGTCCCCGTCGGCGGAGCCGGCCCCACCCACGTCAGCCTCGCCGGGCGCGCCCTGCTCACCGCCCACTACACCTCCGGCGGCATCAGCAGCCTCCCGCTCGCCCCGGACGGCAGCCCCGCCGGCCCCGCCGCCGTCCTCACCCACCGGGGCGGCGGGCCCGACCCGGACCGCCAGGAGGGGCCGCACGCCCACCAGGTCCTGCCCGACCCGAGCGGCCGCTGGGTCCTCGCCGTCGACCTCGGCACCGACTCCGTGCGCGTGTGCCGCCTCGCCGACACGGCCGCCGGCGCCCTGCTCCCGCACGCCGAGGTCCGGCTGCGCCCCGGCAGCGGGCCCCGGCACCTCGCCTTCCATCCGGAGGGCGGGACCGCGTACGTCGTGCACGAGCTGGAGCCCCTGCTGACCGTCTGCGGCTGGGATCGGCGCTCCGGGCGGCTGGAGCCGCTCGGCGAGGTGCCGCTCGCCGCGGGGGCCGCCCGCGGCGTACGGGCCTACCCCTCGGCGGTGCTGGCCTCGCCCGACGGGCGCTTCGTCCGGGTCGCGGTGCGCGGCGCCGACGCCATCGCGACGCTCTCCCTGGCGGACGGGCCCCACCGACCCCGCCCCGCCTCCAGCACCCCCTGCGGCGGGACCTGGCCGCGCGACCTGGCCGCCGACCCTGCCGGGCGCCGCCTGTACGCGGCCAACGAGCGCTCCGGTGACGTCACCTGGTTCGACGTCGACCCGGCCACCGGCGAGCCGCACCGGGCAGGCGCCCTCGCGGTCCCGGCGGCCACCTGCGTCGTCTTCGCCTGACCGGCCGCCCCGCACGTGCCCGGGACGCGGCGAGGGCCCGCGCCCCGGCTTCCGGGGGTGCGGGCCCTCGTACGGACGGCGCCGACCGGGGTCAGCGGGCGGGGGCGCCCTGCGGGATGCCGAGAGCGGCGGCGTACTGGGTGACCACCAGCTTGCCGAGCGCGCCGTACGCGCCGAGCACCTCGGAGACCGCGCAGTCGGCCTCCTTGGCCGCGGTGTCCAGCAGGCCCTCGGCGGCCTCCGGGCCGATCAGGTACGGCGCCAGGGCGAGCTGCGTGGAGCCCTCGCTGCGCAGCTGCTCGGCGACGGCGGCCACCGCGCCCTCCTCGTCCAGGGCAGCGGCCTTGACCGGCACCGCGAGGCGGGCGGCCAGCAGCATGCCGGTGACGCCGGCGACCTGGACGGCCTCCTCGCCGCCGGTGGTGGCGACGATGATGCCGTCGGCGGCGGTGGTCACCGTGAACAGCCGCGCGCGGTCGGCGCGGGCGAGGCCCGCCTCCGACAGCCGCACGTGCAGGCCCTCGGCGAGCAGCGGGTGCGGGCCGAGCACCTCGGCCAGCTCCACGGCGGCCGTGGAGTCCATGACGGCCTGGCGGATCCGGCGCAGCAGGTCGGCGTCGGGGCCGGCCAGCAGCGGGACGACCACGGCGTCCGGGCCGGACTGCTCCGGAACCTCGTGCCCCGCGGCGCGCGCGAATTCGGCGCGCGCGACGCGCTCGGCGGCGACGGCGGTCAGCACGCCCGACAGAGCCGGGAACTCGGCGCCCTCGGCGTCGTCACCCTCCAGGAAGCCGATGCGGGCCTCCAGGCCGGGCAGCTCGGAGCGGCCCATGCTGATGATCTCTTCCGCGAGCCCGCGCGAGGCGGCAGAAGGCGCGCCGGGCACGGCGAGCACCAGCGTCGGCGCGCCCTCGGGGGCCACCGCGGGCTCGGGCCGGCGGTGGCGTCCCGTCTGGCGGGGTCGCGGCATTCGTACGGGCAGGCCATTTGCGGGCCCAGTGGGGGAGCTCATGGCGCCGCATGCTACTGGCTTATCGGAAGCAGGTGTTCGGGCAGGGTCCGGCCGGGCGGCATCTGTCCGTATTTATCCGATGAATGTCGTATACGGTTCAACCGAATGATCCACTTGCGGGCGGATCAGACCCCGGCCGGCAGTCGCCAGTCCACCGGCTGGGCGCCCTGCCGGGCCAGCAGGTCGTTGGTCCTGCTGAACGGCCGGGAGCCGAAGAACCCGTTGTCGGCGGACATGGGGGAGGGGTGGACGGACTCCACCGCCGGCAGCTCGCCCAGCAGCGGCCGCAGGTTGCGGGCGTCGCGGCCCCACAGGATCGACACCAGAGGCTTGCCACGCGCCGCCAGCGCCCGGATGGCCTGCTCGGTGACGGCCTCCCAGCCCTTGCCGCGGTGGGCGTTGGGCTTGCGCGGCGCCGTCGTCAGCGAGCGGTTGAGCAGCAGTACGCCCTGCCGGGCCCACGGCGTCAGGTCCCCGTTCGCGGGGCGCGGCACGCCCAGGTCCGCGTGGAGTTCGCGGAAGATGTTGTCCAGGCTCGGCGGCACCGGGCGGACCTCCGGGGCCACCGAGAAGGACAGGCCCATCGCGTGCCCCGGCGTCGGGTAGGGGTCCTGCCCCACGATGAGCACCTTCACCTCGTCGAAGGGCTGCTGGAACGCGCGCAGCACGTTCGCCCCCGCCGGCAGGTAGGTCCTGCCGGCCGCGATCTCCGCGCGCAGGAAGTCGCCCATGGCGGCGATCTGCGCCGCCACCGGCTCCAGAGCTCGGGCCCAGCCCGGCTCGACGATTTCGTTCAACGGTCGTGCAGCCACGGGGAGTCACTCTACTGGCCCAACGCCCGGCCCCGTGCCGCGCTCCTCCTGAGGGCCGTTCAGGCGGGCAGCACCGCGGCCCGCACGCACAGCACGTCCGGCAGGTGCTCCGCGAGCAGCTCCCAGGTGTCCCCGTCGTTGCGGCTTCCGTACAACTCGCCGTTGCGGTTGCCGAAGTAGACGCCTGCCGGGTCGGCGTCGTCGGTGCACAGCGCGTCGCGCAGCACCGTCCCGTAGTGGTCTGCGTCCGGCAGGCCGCGGGTGAGCGGCTCCCAGGTGGCGCCCGCGTCGGAGGTGCGGAAGACCCGGCACCGGTGCTCCGCCGGGACGCGGTCCGAGTCGGCGTTCAGCGGGAAGACGTACGCCGTCCCGGGCCGGCGGGGGTGCGCGGCGACGGCGAAGCCGAAGTCGCTGGGCAGCCCGGAGCCGATGTCGGTCCAACTGCCGCCGGCGTCGTCGCTGCGGTACACGCCCCAGTGGTTCTGGAGGTAGAGCCGGTCCGGGTCGCCGGCGTCGCGGGCGACCTTGTGCACGCACTGCCCCCACTCCGGCTGCGGGTCGGGCAGGAACACCGCCGACACGCCGCGGTTGGACGGGGCCCAGCTGCCGCCGCCGTCCCGGGTGCGGAAGACCCCGGCGGTGGAGACCGCGACCGTGACGGCCGCGGGGTCGGCCGGGTGGGTCAGCACGGTGTGCAGGCCCTCGCCGCCGCCGCCCGGCATCCAGTCCCCCCGGGTCGGGTGCTCCCACAGCGGGCGGACCAGCTCGAACGACTCGCCCCGGTCGGCCGAGCGGAACAGCGCCGCCGGCTCGGTCCCCGCGTACACCACGTCCGGGGCCTCGGGCCCGGCCGGGTGCAGCTGCCAGACCCGTTCCAGGGAGGCCCCGGTGTCCTCGGGGAAGCGCACGGCGGGCCGGGCGGGCTCCCGCCACGTCGCCCCGAGGTCGTCGGAGGTGAACACGGACGGCCCCCAGTGCGAGCTGTCCCCGCCGACGAGCAGCCGGGGCGCCGGGCGGCGCCGGTCGACCGCCACCGCGTAGACGGCCTGGGCGTTGAAATGCGGCCCCTCGAACCGCCACGGCCCGCCGTCCCTGCTGCGGCCGATGAAGAGCCCCTTGCGGGTCCCCGCCAGGAGCAGCACCTCTGCCATGATCGACACCTCCGGCCGTCCTCGACCCCGGCGGGACTTCCGCTCGTCCCGCCGGGCGACTTCCGGCCAGTCTGCACCCGCGCCGCGGCCGCGGCCCGGCAGCGGGGCCGTGGCCCTGACCGGCTGACCGCCGGCGATCGACCGGCGCGGCAAAGTGTGGCTACTTGATCGTAGGAGGCCGAAAGGGGTTGACTTCCAGCCTCAGCCACTGCTCGCGAGAGGCAATACGTGGTCACAGAGCACCTCTCCCCGCTCGACCTCGCCTTCTGGCGGATCGACTCAGCCGGCCACCCCATGCATCTCGGCGCCCTCGCGGTGCTCGACTCCGCCCCGCCGGGCCCGAGGCCCCGGACGTGGTGTACGCG
>NZ_RPSE01000033.1:0-32568 GCF_003949955.1 Streptomyces sp. WAC05292 | reverse complement strand
CCGCCTGCGGTGCCGGTCGTGCTCGTGCCGTGGACCATCGCCGTCGCCCCCGCCTGGTGATCAGGGCGGTCAATGTACTCAACAACGGCTTCCCCCGGTCCGGGAACGGCGTGATTTCCACCCCTCCGCGCCCCCGGGCGCGCGGAGGGGTGGAAATCACGCCGTTCCCGGACCGGGGGAAGCCGTTGTTGAGTACATTGACCGCCCTGATCACCAGGCGGGGGCGACGGCGATGGTCCACGGCACGAGCACGACCGGCAACGAGGGCGGACTGGACGACCGGGTTCCGTTCCTCGCACGACTGGAAGAAGCGGACGGAGCCGCGCTGCGGGCGCTCGGCCGTGAAGCGGTGTACCCGGCTCGCAGCACGCTGCTCCACCAGGACGAGCCGACCACCCACGCCCTGTTGATCCTGCACGGCTGGACCAAGGTCACCGCGGCGCACCCCAACGGCTATCAGGCCTTGCTTGCGCTTCGCGGGCCGGGCGACATCATCGGCGAGTCCGCCGCGCTCACCCGGCGCCCCCGCTCCGCGACCGTGACCGCCCTGGAGACCGTCCGCGCCGTCGTGATCGACCACGAGACCTTCCGCGCCTTCCTCGGCCGCCATCCCGACGTCGCGCTGCAACTCCTGGCCCTCGCCTCCGACCGCACCCGGGCGGCGGACCGGCGCAACCTCCAGTTCGCGTCCATGCCCGTCCGGGAGCGCCTCGCCGTCCTCCTGCTGGATCTCGCCCGCATCCACGGCAGGCGCACGGCGGCAGGAGTCGAGGTGGCCGTCCCGCTCACGAAGCAGGAGCTCGCGGGCGCCGTGAGCGCCTCCCGCGAAATGGTCCAGCGGGAGCTCAAGAGCCTGCGGGACCGGGGCGTCATCAGCACCGGCCGCCGGACGCTGGTCATCGTCCGGCCGGACGTACTGCGCCGGATCGCCCAGGCGGAGCCGCCGACCGCCTAGCCAGGGGCGTATGGCGTGCCCCCTTCAGTGCACACGGTCACATTCGGCTGCGTCATCCTCCCTCACCGCACCCCGCCCGTGTCCCCGACGCTGCTGCCATGACACGGCCCGAACCCCTCCCCCGTACGTTCCTCCTCATCGACGCCGAGCGCTTCAGCGACCGCGACGACGTCCAGCAGGGCTATCTCCGGCGCATGCTCTTCGGGATCGTCGACCGCACCCTGCTCGCCGCCGGCGCCGACGACAGCCTCCGCCGGCGGGACGACCGCGGTGACGCGGTCACCGAACTGATCGACCCGTCCGTACCGCTGACCGACATCCTGCGAGCCCTGCTCCGGGACGCCCCCGCCGAGCTGCGGGCCGTCAACCGGCTGGCAGCCCGGTCGGCACAGCTCCGGCTCCGCGCCGTTCTGGCCACCGGCTTCGTCCACACCGACGAACTCGGCGGCGCGGTCGGAACGGACCTGAACAACGCCTACCGGCTCCTCGACGGCGAACCGCTGCGGGAGGCCCTGCGCGGGAGCCGAAACGACTACGCCCTGTGCGTGTCGCCGTCCGTCTACTCGGGCGTGGTGGCCCACGACCACCTGGGCATCCCGAAGGACGAGTTCCACCAGGTGTCCGTCGCCACCAAGAACGGACCGATGGAGGCCTGGCTGCACGGCCCCCTCCGCTCCGCGGCAGCCGTTCCGCCCCCGGCGGCGGCCCGGCCGCAGTCCCCGGCGGGCGCACCGGGCGCGTTCGACTTCCGGGGCACCAACCACGGGGTCGTCGCCCAGCACGTCCAAGGCGGCATCACCTTCGGACCGTCCGGTGAGCGTCCGTGAGCGGGCAGGGGGCGGAGAAGGAGCCGGATACCCCGCTGGGCGACCAGGCCGACGGCGGTCCTGCCGACTCCGACCAGCCGGCCCAGGAACCCTGGGCGGCCCTCCGCGACCTGGACGCGCACGCGCCGAAGTTCGACTTCCAGGGAGTCAACCGGGGAGTCGCCGCCCAGCACGTCATCGGCGACGTCATCACCGGCGGCAAGATCGAGAACCACTACAACTTCGGCGGTTTCGGAAGCGAGCCGGTGGCGGGCGAGATCCCCGCGGAGACGCTGGAGCACCTCGCCGAGGACTTCGTGTCCGAGGGCACCGTCTTCGAGGAGCTCTTGGAGCGGCTGCGCCACGACCGGGTGATCGTCTTGATGGGCAACCCCTTCACCGGCCGCCGCACCGCGGCCCTCATGCTGCTGCACCGTCTCGGTGCGCTCCCGGTCCGCGCACTGGACCGGGACGTGTCACCGGGCGGGCTCAGCCGACAGCTGACGTCGGGCGACGGCGCCGTCGGGCAGGTGCTGTTCGACCTGGCCATCTCCCGAGAACAGCCGTTGCGGGAGGCCCACCTGCTGGCACTGTGCAGCCGTATGCGCGAGCTGGGGTCGTACCTCGTGATCACGACCGAGGTGAGCCCGTACGTCGAGAGCACCGTGGCGCTCGCCACCTGGCGTCCTCCCGAACCGGCCGCCGTACTCGCCTCCCTGCTGCCCCGGCGCACCACGCCGGATCGCGCCCGCGAGCTGCTGGCCCTCCCCGCCGTCGCCGAGTTCCTCTCGCAGGAGCGGCAGATCCGGGAGGTCGTGCAGTACGTGACGGTCCTCGCGGAAGGCGTCCCGGAGCGGATCGCGGGGTACTCCCTGGAGGCGCTGGAACACCAGGTACAGGAGTGGTTCGAAGAGGCCGAAACCCCGGTGCAACTGCGGGAGAAAGCCTTCCTGATCGCCCTGGCCGCCTTCGACAAGGGCCCGTACGCACTGACAGCGGAACTGAGCGACACCCTGTTCAAAGCCCTGCGCAGCACTGGGGACGACACCTACCAGAAGCCGATCCCCGTCTTCGGCACCCACATCGGCAAGCGGCTGCAGAAGGCACGGGCCCGTCGCTATCTCGCCGACGAGGAGACCGAGTGGGGGCCTGTCACCCAGGTCCAGGCGGAGTTCCACGACGAGCGTGTGGCGCCCATGGTTCTCCGCGAGGTGTGGACCGGCCACCCGGCGGCACGCCCCGCACTGATCAAGTGGCTGGACGGGCTCTCGCTCGACGGCCGCCCTTTCGTACGGACCCGAGCAGCAGCCGCCGTCGCCGTGTTCGCCCTCACCGACCTGCCGTCCGCCATGGCGCTCATCGTCGAGCGCTGGGCCGGCGCGAGAGAGTCCCGGCGCCGGCTGACCGCTGTCAGCGCCCTCACCCTGGCCCACCGGATCGGCGCACCGAACATCCCTCGGATCGTGGACGCCTGGAGCACGGATGTCCAAGATCCCAAGCGCTGCTGGGTCGGCGTCCGCACCCTGGGGCTGATCGGTCCCGAGCGTCCCGCCGAAGCCGTCGACGCACTGCGGGCACAGGCCCGACACCAGTACGACAAGAAGCAGCAACCGGGGCGCATCGGAGCAGGCGACGAGCAGGTGACGGACGAGCTTCCCCAGTCGGTGGCCCTTCTGCTGCTTTCCAAGGCAACGGATGCCGCCATGACGGCCCTGCTCCCGCTGCTGGACGGCCACAGCTCCGGGCGTGCGCTCGCCCTGGACGGATTCCTCACCGCCTGCGAACACCAGGACACGAATCAGTGTCCTCCCCTGCTCGCCGGCACGGTCTGGTCCCCCTCGGCGTCGTCCGCCGTGTCCCGGTTCCTGCAGGTGGCCCTCAACGACCGCAGGACCAACGAGCGCGCGGAAGAGGTCCTGCGGGAGTGGGTCCGCACGGCCGACCGGGACCCGGCAGCCGAGAAGGCTTTCACGGAACTGCTCCCCGAACTCGCCGCCGGGCCGCGGGACGCGGCACGGCTGGTCCACCTGCTCGACACCCTGCAGGGGCCGGACGGCCGACCCCGCCCCGCGGTCGCCGAGCGACTGCGCACCACTCTCATCCGTCCCCTCACACACATCTGACAGGAGGCGCACATGGGGAGGCCGATGTACCCCTTCACCGACTGGAGGCAGCAGGCCGACCGGCACACGCTGCTGGAGGACCCGGTCGTGGCCGTGCACCAGATCGGGCTGCTGGGACTGCCGGGCGGCCCGCCACCCGGCATCGACCACGCCCTCGTCTACACCACCCGGGAAGGCGGTTTCGAGCTCTTCCACCCGCCCCACCGGCCCAGGCGCATCCCGCGCCGGTACACCGCCGTGTACGAGGTCGACCTGGGCGTCCACCCCGTACGCACCCGTATCGCGCTGCCCAGCTCCGACGACGCCGGCGAGTTCGACGCGACCGTGGAGGTCGACTGGCAGGTCACCGACCCGATCCGCTTCGTGCGCAGCGGGCACCGGAACGTCCCCCGCCTGCTGATGGCCGAACTGGAGCAGGCCGCCCGCCCGGTCGCCCGCCTGTTCGCGATCACCGACAGCGCAACCGCCGAGACCGCGGTGAGCGCCGCAGTCCGCGACGCCGAACCGCTGGGCAAACAGGCCGGTCTGAAGGCCGCCTGGAGCATTCGGCTGCGTCGCGACGAGGAGAACACCGCCCACGCACGGCGCCTCCAGAAGATCGAGCACGACGCCGCCGCGGAGATCCTGGCGCAGCAGAGCGGCGCCGCCGCCGATCTGGCGCAGGCCGCCCGAGAGGAGGCGCAGCACCAGCACCGGCTGGCCATCCGGAAGTACAAGGCTCAAGAGATCGACTTCTACCGCGAGTACTTCGGCGCCGGCGCGGTCGACACCTGGGCCCTGTACGTGGCACAGCGACCGGACGACTTGGAGAAGGTCGTGCAGAGCCTGCGGGACGACGACCGCGAGCGCTTCAGCTCCCGGGTCGACCTCATCAAGGACATGCTGGCCAAGACCGGCGCCGAGCCGTTCGAACTCGAAGGCCCGCGGCAGCGCACACTCGACGCGATCGACGCCGTCTTCGGCCGCGTCCCCGAACGGCGCGACCAGGCGGAGCCGGGCGAGTCGACCACGCGGAAAGCCGACCGCGCGCCGCTCCCGGCCAAGCCCCTCCCCGTACAACCGGCCGAACCGGACCTGTCCACCTGGCAGCCTTCGGCACCCCCCGAGCCGCCCGCGTCTCCGGGTACCCCGCGATGAGCGCCTCGGACGACGCAGCGGCCCGTCTGCTGGCCGACCTCCGCGTCGAGATCGCCCGGGCCGACAGCAAGGCGGCCCTGCTCGTCGGGGCCCTGGGCATGACCGCCGGCGTGGTCGGCGGGCAGCTGTCCGGACCGCACCGGTCCCCCGGCGCCCTCTCGGCGGCCGGTCAGGCCCTCTGGTGGACGGGAGCGGCAGCCCTCGGGGTGGCACTGCTGGCTCTGCTGCTCGCCGTCATGCCGCGGGCCCTGCGCTCCGGCTGGCGTGAGGGGAGTCCGCTGGCCTACTTCGGCGACATATGGGCCGCTGACCGGCACGGCCGGCTGGCCGACGCCCTCGCCGACACCGGTCGAGACCCCGGAAGCGCCATACGCGCCGCCCTGGCCGCCAACAGCCGGATCGCCGTCCGCAAGCACCAGTGGATCCGGGTCGGCCTGGCGGCATACGGATCCGGCGCACTGCTGCTCCCCGCCGCCCTGTTCCTCGGCTGATTCCGCTCCCGCCTCTGGAGACCCCGTATGGACGACACGCCTGCACCGCCCGACGACCTCGTCTACAGCAAACGCCCCGGTACGCGCGTCATCTACCGGGCCCGCCAGCGCCGCGCGGACCGGACGGTCTGGCTCGGCCTGTTCCTGCACCTCCCCTCGCTGCTGGTCAGCGCGGCCCTCGTAGGTCTGCTGGCAGTCTCGGTCGAATCCTGGCTGGGCCTTCCCGCCTGGGCGGCCGCCGCTCTGTGGGCCCTGTCCGGGGCGGCGGCCTTCCACCGGCCGTCCGAACGGTTCCTGGCCCGGCATGTACTGCGCCTGCACCGCCCGCTGCCCGAGGAGCACAGGGCGCTGGCTCCCCTGTGGCACGAGGTCACGGCCCGCGCCGGAGTGGACGGCCGGCGGTACGAGCTGTGGGTGGAGGACAGCGGCGACCTGAACGCGTTCGCCGCCGCCGGCCACATCGTCGCCGTGACCAGGCGGGCGCTCCACGAGCTGCCGACCTCCCGCCTGGCCGCGGTGCTCGCCCACGAGCTGGGCCACCACACGAACGGGCACGCCTGGGCGGGAACGCTCGCCTGGTGGTACGCAGCGCCCTGGCGTCTGCTCCGACGCGCTCTGGCCCATGCTGTGCGCCCGCTGCTCCGGAACGCCCGCGGGTACTCCGTGGCCACCCTGGTCCTGCTGGCGGTGATCGCCGGTCACCTGGCGCTCGTCACGCTCCAGGCGACGTACGGGCTGCCGCTCCTGCTCGTGGCGGCGCCCTACCTGACGGCAGCGGTCCGCCGGCGGGCCGAACTGCGCGCCGACGCACACGCCGCCCGCCTCGGTTTCGGGCACCCGCTCGCCCTCACGCTGTACGAACGCATGAAGGCCGAGGTGGCCGGCCCTCAGCCTTCCGCGCGACCGGGCCTGGCCGCCCGGCTGCTGTCCGAGCACCCCGACTACCGCACCCGGCTGCACCATCTCCGGGCACACCTCTGAGCACGGCACAACGCCGCAGGGCGGCCACCCTTGCGGGTGACCGCCCTGCGGTTACTGCTCGTGTCCGACTCAGCCGTTGTACGGACCGTAGTCGTAGTCCTCCAGCGGGACCGCCTGGCCGGAGCCGGTGCCGAAGGGCGAGTAGTCGATGTCGTCGTAGCCGACGGCCGAGTACATCGCGGCCTTCGCCTCCTCGGTCGGCTCGACCCGGATGTTGCGGTAGCGGGCGAGGCCCGTACCGGCCGGGATGAGCTTACCGATGATGACGTTCTCCTTGAGGCCGATGAGGCTGTCGGACTTGGCGTTGATCGCCGCATCCGTCAGGACTCGGGTCGTCTCCTGGAAGGAGGCGGCCGACAGCCAGGACTCCGTCGCCAGCGAGGCCTTGGTGATACCCATCAGCTGCGGACGGCCGGAGGCGGGGTGACCGCCCTCGGTGACCACACGACGGTTCTCGGTCTCGAAGCGCGAGCGCTCGACGAGCTCGCCCGGCAGCAGCTCCGCGTCGCCGGACTCGATGATCGTCACGCGGCGCAGCATCTGCCGGATGATGATCTCGATGTGCTTGTCGTGGATCGACACGCCCTGCGAGTTGTAGACCTTCTGGACCTCGCCGACCAGGTGCACCTGGACGGCGCGCTGGCCGAGGATGCGCAGCACGTCGTGCGGGTTGGTGGCACCCGCGGTGAGCTTCTGGCCCACCTCGACGTGGTCGCCCTCGTGGACGATGACCTTGGCGCGCTTCGAGATCGGGTACGCCGTCTCGTCGCTGCCGTCGTCCGGAGTGATGACGATCTTCTTGGTCTTCTCGGTCTCCTCGATCCGCACGCGGCCGGCGGCCTCGGAGATCGGGGCGACACCCTTCGGGGTACGGGCCTCGAAGAGCTCGACGACACGCGGCAGACCCTGGGTGATGTCGTCACCGGCCACACCACCGGTGTGGAAGGTACGCATCGTCAGCTGGGTGCCGGGCTCACCGATGGACTGGGCGGCGATGATGCCGACCGCCTCGCCGATGTCGACCAGCTTGCCGGTGGCCAGCGAGCGGCCGTAGCAGAAGGCACAGGTGCCCACCGCGGACTCGCAGGTCAGGACCGAGCGGGTCTTGACCTCCTCGACGCCGTTGGCGACGAGGGCGTCGATCAGGACGTCGCCGAGGTCGACGTTGGCCGGCGCGATGACCTTGCCGTCGACGACCACGTCCTCCGCCAGCATGCGGGCGTAGACGGAGGTCTCGACGTCGTCGGCCTTGCGCAGGACGCCGTCCTCGCCGCGCGACGCGATCTTCAGCTTCAGGCCGCGGTCGGTGCCGCAGTCCTCCTCGCGGATGATCACGTCCTGCGAGACGTCCACCAGACGACGGGTCAGGTAACCCGAGTCGGCGGTACGCAGGGCGGTGTCGGCCAGACCCTTACGGGCACCGTGCGTGGAGATGAAGTACTCCAGCACGGACAGGCCCTCGCGGAACGAGGCCTTGATCGGACGCGGGATGGTCTCGTTCTTCGCGTTCGACACCAGACCACGCATACCGGCGATCTGCCTCATCTGCATCATGTTTCCTCGGGCACCCGAGTCAACCATCATGAAGATGGGGTTGGTCTTGGGGAAGTTCGCGTTCATCGCCTCGGCGACCTCGTTGGTCGCCTTGGTCCAGATCGCGATGAGTTCCTGCGTGCGCTCGTCCTTGGTGATCAGACCGCGCTCGTACTGCTTCTGGACCTTCTCGTCCTGGGCCTCGTAGCCCGCGACGATCTCCTTCTTGGCCTCGGGGACCACGACGTCGGAGATGGCCACGGTGACGCCGGAACGGGTCGCCCAGTGGAAGCCGGCCGCCTTCAGGTTGTCGAGCGTCGCCGCCACGATCACCTTGGGGTAGCGCTCGGCCAGGTCGTTGACGATCTCGGAGAGCTGCTTCTTGCCCACCGAGTAGTCGACGAACGGGTAGTCCTCGGGCAGCAGCTCGTTGAAGAGCGCACGGCCGAGCGTGGTCTTCAGGCGGAAGCTGTCGCCCGGCTGGAACTCCTGCTCGCCCTCCTCGGCGACCGGCGGGACCCAGCCGCGCGGCGGGATGGTGCCCACCGGGAAGCGGATGTCCACGGACGCCTGGAGCGACAGCTCGCCGGCGTCGAACGCCATGATCGCCTCGGCCGTGGAGCCGAACGCGCGGCCCTCGCCCTTGACGTCGCGGAGCTCGCCGTCCGTGGTCAGGAAGAACAGACCGAGGACCATGTCCTGGGTCGGCATCGTGACCGGGCGGCCGTCGGCCGGCTTGAGGATGTTGTTCGAGGAGAGCATCAGGATGCGCGCCTCGGCCTGCGCCTCCGCGGAGAGCGGCAGGTGGACGGCCATCTGGTCACCGTCGAAGTCCGCGTTGAACGCGGTGCAGACGAGCGGGTGGATCTGGATGGCCTTGCCCTCGACCAGCTGCGGCTCGAAGGCCTGGATGCCGAGGCGGTGCAGCGTGGGCGCACGGTTCAGCAGCACCGGGTGCTCGGCGATGACCTCTTCGAGGACGTCGTACACGACGGTGCGGCCGCGCTCGACCATGCGCTTGGCCGACTTGATGTTCTGCGCGTGGTTCAGGTCGACCAGGCGCTTCATCACGAACGGCTTGAAGAGCTCCAGCGCCATGGCCTTGGGCAGACCGCACTGGTGCAGCTTCAGCTGCGGGCCGACGACGATGACGGAACGCGCCGAGTAGTCGACTCGCTTGCCGAGGAGGTTCTGGCGGAAGCGGCCCTGCTTGCCCTTGAGCATGTCGGACAGCGACTTCAGCGGACGGTTGCCGGGGCCCGTGACCGGGCGGCCGCGGCGGCCGTTGTCGAAGAGCGCGTCGACGGCCTCCTGGAGCATGCGCTTCTCGTTGTTCACGATGATCTCGGGGGCACCGAGGTCGAGGAGGCGCTTCAGGCGGTTGTTGCGGTTGATGACGCGGCGGTACAGGTCGTTCAGGTCGGAGGTCGCGAAGCGGCCACCGTCCAGCTGCACCATCGGACGCAGGTCCGGCGGGATGACCGGCACGCAGTCGAGCACCATGCCCTTGGGGCTGTTGCTGGTCTGCAGGAACGCGGAGACGACCTTGAGGCGCTTGAGCGCACGGGTCTTCTTCTGGCCCTTGCCGGTGCGGATGATCTCGCGGAGGCGCTCGGCCTCCTCCTCCAGGTCGAAGGACTCCAGGCGCTTCTGCAGCGCCGCGGCACCCATCGAGCCGTCGAAGTACGTGCCGAAGCGGTCGCGCAGCTCGCGGTAGAGCAGCTCGTCGCCCTCCAGGTCCTGGACCTTGAGGTTCTTGAAGCGGTTCCACACCTCGTCGAGGCGGTCGATCTCGCGCTGGGCGCGGTCGCGGAGCTGCTTCATCTCGCGCTCGGCGCCCTCGCGCACCTTGCGGCGCACGTCGGCCTTGGCACCCTCGGCCTCCAGCTCGGCCAGGTCGCTCTCAAGCTTCTTGGCGCGGCCTTCGAGGTCGGCGTCGCGGCGGTTCTCGATCTGCTGGCGCTCGACGGAGACGTGGGCCTCCAGCGACGGCAGGTCGCGCTGGCGGCGCTCGTCGTCGACGAACGTGATCATGTACGCGGCGAAGTAGATGACCTTCTCGAGGTCCTTCGGCGCGAGGTCCAGCAGGTAGCCCAGGCGCGACGGGACGCCCTTGAAGTACCAGATGTGGGTGACGGGGGCGGCGAGCTCGATGTGGCCCATCCGCTCGCGGCGCACCTTGGCGCGCGTGACCTCGACGCCACAGCGCTCACAGATGATGCCCTTGAAGCGGACACGCTTGTACTTGCCGCAGTAGCACTCCCAGTCCCGGGTGGGGCCGAAGATCTTCTCGCAGAAGAGTCCGTCCTTCTCGGGCTTCAGGGTGCGGTAGTTGATGGTCTCCGGCTTCTTGACCTCGCCGTGGGACCAGGTACGGATGTCGTCCGCGGTGGCAAGGCCGATCCGCAGCTCGTCGAAGAAGTTGACGTCGAGCACTGTGCGTCAATCCCTCTTTCGGGGTCGTGTCTCAATCATGGTCTGAACGGTCCCGGGGACGGCCGGGGCTCCTCGCGGGAGCCCCGGCCAGGCCCGTCAGACCTCTTCGACGCTGCTCGGCTCGCGCCGGGACAGGTCGATACCGAGCTCCTCCGCCGCGCGGAAGACGTCCTCGTCGGTGTCGCGCATCTCGATGGACATGCCGTCCGAGGACAGCACCTCCACGTTGAGGCAGAGCGACTGCATTTCCTTGATGAGCACCTTGAAGGACTCGGGAATGCCCGGCTCGGGGATGTTCTCGCCCTTGACGATGGCCTCGTAGACCTTCACGCGGCCGGTGACGTCGTCGGACTTGATGGTCAGCAGCTCCTGGAGGGCGTACGCGGCGCCGTAAGCCTCCAGCGCCCACACCTCCATCTCACCGAAGCGCTGGCCACCGAACTGCGCCTTACCACCCAGCGGCTGCTGCGTGATCATCGAGTACGGACCGGTCGAACGGGCGTGGAGCTTGTCGTCGACCAGGTGGTGGAGCTTGAGGATGTACATGTACCCGATCGAGATCGGGTCCGGGAACGGCTCGCCGGAGCGGCCGTCGAACAGGCGCGCCTTGCCGGACGGGAGGACCAGGCGGTCGCCGTCGCGGTTCGGGATGGTGTGCTCGAACAGGCCGGCGAGCTCGTCCTCGCGGGCGCCGTCGAACACGGGGGTGGCGACGTTGGTGCCGGGCTCGACGCGGTCGGCGCCGATGGCCTTCAGTCGCTCGGCCCACTCCTCCGCCAGGCCGGAGACGTCCCAGCCGCGGCTGGCGAGCCAGCCGAGGTGGATCTCCAGGACCTGTCCCGGGTTCATTCGGGACGGGACACCCAGCGGGTTCAGGATGATGTCGACCGGGGTGCCGTCCTCGAGGAAGGGCATGTCCTCGATCGGGAGGATCTTGGAGATGACACCCTTGTTGCCGTGGCGGCCGGCGAGCTTGTCACCGTCGGTGATCTTGCGCTTCTGGGCGACGTAGACGCGGACCAGCTGGTTCACGCCCGGGGGAAGCTCGTCCCCCTCCTCGCGGTCGAAGACGCGGACGCCGATGACCTTGCCGATCTCGCCGTGCGGGACCTTCAGCGAGGTGTCGCGGACCTCGCGCGCCTTCTCACCGAAGATCGCGCGGAGCAGGCGCTCCTCGGGGGTCAGCTCGGTCTCGCCCTTCGGGGTGACCTTGCCGACCAGGATGTCGCCGGCGACGACGTCCGCACCGATGCGGATGATGCCGCGCTCGTCGAGGTCGGCGAGGACCTCCTCGGAGACGTTCGGGATGTCCCGGGTGATCTCCTCGGGGCCCAGCTTGGTGTCGCGGGCGTCGACCTCGTGCTCCTCGATGTGGATCGAGGAGAGGACGTCGTCCTGCACGAGGCGCTGCGACAGGATGATCGCGTCCTCGTAGTTGTGGCCCTCCCACGGCATGAACGCGACGAGCAGGTTCTTGCCCAGCGCCATCTCGCCGTTCTCGGTGGCGGGACCGTCGGCGAGGACCTGGCTCTCGACGACGCGGTCGCCCTCGTTGACGATGACCTTCTGGTTGACCGAGGTGCCCTGGTTCGAGCGGGAGAACTTCGCGACGCGGTACGTGGTGTACGTGCCGTCGTCGTTGGCGACGGTGATGTAGTCGGCCGAGACCTCCTGGACGACACCGTCCTTCTCCGCCTTGATGGAGTCGCCGGCGTCGACGGCGCAGCGGTACTCCATGCCGGTGCCGACGAGCGGCGCCTCCGCCTTGATGAGCGGAACGGCCTGGCGCATCATGTTCGCGCCCATGAGGGCGCGGTTGGCGTCGTCGTGCTCGAGGAAGGGGATCATCGCGGTCGCGACGGACACCATCTGGCGCGGGGAGACGTCCATGTAGTCGACGTCCGTGCCGGGCACGTAGTCGACCTCGCCGCCGCGGCGGCGGACCAGGACGCGGCCCTCCTCGAAGCGGAGGTTCTCGTCCAGGCGCGCGTTGGCCTGGGCGATGACGAAGCGGTCTTCCTCGTCGGCGGTCAGGTAGTCGACCTCGTCGGTCACCTGGGCGTCGACGACCTTGCGGTACGGCGTCTCGACGAAGCCGAACGCGTTGACGCGGCCGTAGGAGGCGAGCGAGCCGATCAGACCGATGTTCGGGCCTTCGGGGGTCTCGATCGGGCACATGCGGCCGTAGTGCGACGGGTGGACGTCGCGGACCTCGAAGCCGGCCCGCTCACGGCTCAGACCGCCGGGGCCGAGCGCCGAGAGGCGGCGCTTGTGGGTCAGCCCGGACAGCGGGTTGTTCTGGTCCATGAACTGCGACAGCTGGCTGGTGCCGAAGAACTCCTTGATGGAGGCGACGACCGGCCGGATGTTGATCAGGGTCTGCGGCGTGATCGCCTCGACGTCCTGGGTGGTCATGCGCTCGCGGACGACGCGCTCCATGCGAGCCAGGCCGGTGCGGACCTGGTTCTGGATGAGCTCGCCGACGTTGCGCAGGCGGCGGTTGCCGAAGTGGTCGATGTCGTCGGTCTCGACGACGATCGAACGGCCGGACTCGCCGATGGTCTCGGTCTCGCCCGCGTGGAGCTTCACGAGGTACTTGATCGTCGCGATGATGTCGTCGACGGTCAGCACGCCGGCGTCGAGCGGCTCGTCGGCGCCGAGCTTCTTGTTGACCTTGTAGCGGCCGACCTTCGCGAGGTCGTAGCGCTTGGGGTTGAAGTAGAGGTTCTCCAGCAGCGTCTGCGCGGCCTCACGGGTCGGGGGCTCGCCCGGACGCAGCTTGCGGTAGATGTCGAGCAGCGCGTCGTCCTGGCTCTGGGTGTGGTCCTTCTCCAGGGTGGCGCGCATGGACTCGTACTCGCCGAACTCCTCGAGGATCTGCTCGGTGGTCCAGCCGAGGGCCTTGAGGAGGACGGTCACGGACTGCTTGCGCTTGCGGTCGATGCGGACACCGACCATGTCGCGCTTGTCGACCTCCATCTCCAGCCAGGCACCCCGGGAGGGGATGATCTTGGCGGAGAAGATGTCCTTGTCGGACGTCTTGTCGATGGAGGAGTCGAAGTAGACGCCGGGGGAGCGCACCAGCTGCGACACCACGACACGCTCGGTGCCGTTGATGACGAAGGTGCCCTTGTTGGTCATGAGCGGGAAGTCGCCCATGAAGACCGTCTGAGACTTGATCTCACCGGTCTCGTTGTTCGTGAACTCGGCGGTGACGAAGAGCGGGGCAGCGTACGTGAAGTCGCGCTCCTTGCACTCGTCGACGGAGTTCTTCGCCGGCTCGAACCGGTGGTCGCGGAAGGTCAGCGACATCGACCCGGAGAAGTCCTCGATCGGCGAGATCTCCTCGAAGATCTCTTCCAGACCGGACTTGGTGGGGACATCGAGTCCACTCTCGAGCGCCGACTCGACGCGAGACTTCCAGGCGGCGTTGCCGAGCAGCCAGTCAAAGCTCTCGGTCTGCAGCGCCAGGAGGTTCGGAACCTCGAGCGGCTCCTTGATCTTTGCAAAGGAGATGCGCAGCGGGGCGGTGCTGGCACCGTTGTTCGTATTGGTCGAGGCGTTGCGCGAGGCGGCCAAGAGGGGGTCCTTCCGAGGGCTCGGACTCACTACGCGCGTACCGGTCCCAGCTGACACATAGACCAAAACCCCAGGTCAGGGCGTATCAATCGTGTGTGCTCAAGCGTGGGCATGCCCCTGGCGACGGGCAGGGGGCAGCTAACAGGCAGCGCAAAGGGTCAGTGTAGCCACTCGGCTCACTGATGTCCAGACCAGGTTTCCGGCAACCGGCAACAGGCCTTCCCCTTGTAGATCAACGCCGCGGCTCTCGTACACAGAGCGCGTATCAGTACTGCCCTCTTCGTAGTCGATCCATGCCTCGGATCCCCGACCGGTGCCCCGGACCGCGGATCGAGCTGGCGACGGTCCTGAGAATTGCGCGCCGCGTGCCGTTCGTCAAGGCCCCCTGCTCCGTGCGGATCATCTCGGACACCCGGCACGGAGCAACGATGATCACCCTACTCCCCAACGACAGCTGGGCAAATCAGGCACCGCGGGTACGCCGAAGGGCGACCACCCGTGCGGGTGATCGCCCTTGGCAGGGGCCTGGAGGGGCCCCGGGGTGTTACTTGACCTCGACGGAGGCGCCGGCGCCCTTGAGGGCCTCGGCGGCCTTGTCAGCGGCCTCCTTGTTGACCTTCTCGAGGACCGGCTTCGGGGTGCCGTCGACGAGGTCCTTGGCCTCCTTCAGACCCAGGGAGGTCAGCTCGCGCACGACCTTGATGACCTGGATCTTCTTGTCGCCGGCGCCGGTGAGGATGACGTCGAACTCGTCCTTCTCCTCGACGGCCTCGGCGGCCGGGGCACCCGGGACACCGGCGGCGACGGCGACCGGAGCGGCGGCGGTGACGTCGAACTTCTCCTCGAAGGCCTTCACGAACTCGGCGAGCTCGATGAGGGTCATCTCCTCGAACTGAGCGAGCAGGTCGTCCTGAGACAGCTTCGCCATGATGGGCGATCCTTCCACTAATTCGGCTGGTGCCGAGATGTATCGAAAGGCGGGCGTAACGGCCCGCTACGACCCGCGCACTAGGCGGCGCGGATCAATGCGCGAGCCGAATTACTCGGCACCGCCCTGCTCGTCCTGCTTGGCACGAAGCGCTTCCACGGTGCGGACGAGCTTCGAGGGCAGCGCCTGGAAGAGCGCGGCAGTCTGGGACTGCTTGCCCTTCATGGCACCGGCCAGCTTGGCGAGCAGAACCTCGCGGGACTCGAGGTCCGCAAGCTTCTTGATCTCGTCGGCGGACAGCGCCTTGCCGTCAAGGACACCGCCCTTGATGACGAGCTTCGGGTTGTCCTTGGCGAAGTCACGCAGAGCCTTCGCCGACTCCACCGGGTCACCGGTGACGAAGGCGACCGCGGTCGAACCAGCAAGGTGCTCGTCCAGCGCGGTGATCCCGGCCGAGTTGGCCGCAATCTTGGTCAGCGTGTTCTTCACCACGGCGTACTGGGCGTTCCCACCGAGCGAACGGCGCAGCGTCTTGAGCTGCGCAACGGTGAGCCCCGTGTACTCGGTCAGCACAGCGGCGTTCGAGCTGCGGAACATGTCCTCCAGCTCGGCTACCGCGGCAGCCTTGTCGGGCCTTGCCATAGAGCGTCGGCCTCCTTCCGGGTGATGAGGACCGCGCAGAAGGGGCTGGACAAAACAAAGCGCCCCGGGCGCAGGCGCACGGGGCAACGCTCGACCAGGATCGAAATCCTGGGAGCCTTCCACAGTCACCTGCGCGGGTCGCCCGCTTTCAGCGGATCCTTCGGCCACCGCCCCCTTGCGGGCGCGGCAACGACCAGCGGTCTTTGGCTTCTGGGGAACTGTACGTGACCGCGTCCCGGGAGGGCAAATCGCCCTCCCGGGCTCCCTGCGGGCCCCGCCCCGGGCGGGGCGGGGCGGGGCGACCGCGGGCAGCTGACGCGCGGCGCCCGTACGGGCGCCCTGTCAGCCCTCCTGGGTCAGCTGGGCGAGGTCGACGACCTGGTCGGCCGGAGGGGCCGCGATGTCGACCGGCTTGTTGACGTCGAGGAACTTGACGGTGATGTCCATCGGGCCCTCGGTGCCCTCGCCGCGGGTGCGGAACTGCTTGGTCTGGTGGTTCTCGTCGATCCAGATGTCCATGGCCAGGCTCTTGATGCCCTGGGCCTCCAGCGCCTGGAGGTTCTTGCCCCGGCGCTCCTTGGCCTCGGGCGTGCCCGCGGCGGAGGCGGCGCGCAGCTCGTCCAGGGTGACGGTGCCGCTGAGGTGGGTGGTCTTCTGGCCGTCGACGGTCTCCTCGCCGACCGTCTTCAGGTCCTTGGCCGCGCTCATGTCGCCGGCCCTGTCGCCCGGGTTCTCACCCTGCTGGGCGCCGCCGAGCCGGTCGAGCTTCTTGGCCGCCTCCGGGTCCAGGGACTTCAGGTCGAACTTCAGGTACTTGCCCTCGGCGCCGAGGTAGAGGGCGCCGTCGAGGAGGCGGATGTCCACGCTCTCGCCGGGCTTCTCCGGGTTCGCCATCTTCATGGCCATGGCCGCGGACGGCTTCAGGCGCATGGCGGCCTCGCCGGAGATGGTCTGCCCCCCGGCCGTGCCCGCCATGGTGTAGCGGACGGAGGTGATCTCCGCCGCCTTCGCCTGGGTCTTCTCCAGGAAGGCCGCCGGAGTGACCTCGGCCGGCTTCGGCGCGGCCGCGGAGGGCGCCGCCGCGGCGCCGTCCTTCCCGGCGCCCCCGGCGCCCTTGCCGTCCTCGCACGCCGTGGCTCCGCCGGCCAGCAGGACGGCGGCCAGGACCGCCCCGGCGGCCTTCTTGCGGTACGCGTTCATCGTGTTCCCCACCCCTGATGCAGTGATCTTCAACTCGCGGGCCTGTCGCACCGGCCGCAAGACAGCAGTGACTCTACGCCACGCCTCTGACACCGCTCGCACAGGAGGTCGGACGGCCGGAAACGGAGAACGGGCCCTCCGCCCCGGTGAGGGGGCGGAGGGCCCGTTCAAGGTGCCACTGGCGGGCCGCAGGGCGGCCCGGAGCCGTCAGGCTCAGACCGCGGCCGGGTCCTCCTCGACGAGGAGGTTGCGGGTGCGGTTCGGGTCCAGCTGGATGCCGGGGCCCATGGTGGTGGTCAGGGCGGCCTTCTTCAGGTAGCGGCCCTTCGCGGCGGACGGCTTCAGGCGGAGGATCTCCTCCAGGGCCGCACCGTAGTTCTCGACCAGCTGCTCATCGGAGAAGGAGACCTTGCCGATGATGAAGTGCAGGTTCGAGTGCTTGTCGACGCGGAACTCGATCTTGCCGCCCTTGATCTCGGTGACGGCCTTGGCCACGTCCATGGTGACGGTGCCGGTCTTCGGGTTCGGCATCAGGCCACGGGGACCGAGCACGCGGCCGAGGCGGCCGACCTTGCCCATGAGGTCCGGGGTGGCGACAACCGCGTCGAACTCGTTCAGGCGGTTGCCCTTGGCGATCTCGTTGATCAGCTCGTCGTCGCCGACGATGTCGGCGCCGGCGGCAGTCGCGGCCGCAGCACGGTCACCGGTCGCGAAGACCAGGACCCGGGCGGTCTTACCGGTGCCGTGCGGGAGGTTCACGGTGCCGCGGACCATCTGGTCGGCCTTGCGCGGGTCAACACCCAGGCGGAAGGCGACCTCGACGGTGGCGTCGAACTTGGTGGCGGACGTCTCCTTGGCGAGACGGACGGCCTCGAGCGGGGCGTACAGCTTCTCCCGGTCGACCTTGGCGTCCGCAGCGCGGAGGGTCTTGCTGCGCTTCACTTCTGCTCCTGTTTATTCGCTTCAGGCATGGAGTCGTGGTCCGGGCCAGCGCTTGGCCCTGCCACTGGGTGGTGCGGGAAGGGGGCTGGTCAGCCCTCGACCGTGACGCCCATCGAGCGCGCGGTGCCAGAGATGATCTTCATGGCGGCGTCGATGTCGTTGGCGTTGAGGTCGGGCATCTTCAGCTCGGCGATCTCGCGGACCTGGGCGGCCGTCAGCTTGGCGACCTTGGTCTTGTGCGGCTCGCCGGAGCCCTTGTCCACGCCCGCGTGCTTCAGGATGAGGCGCGCGGCCGGCGGGGTCTTGGTCACGAAGGTGAAGGAGCGGTCCTCGTAGACCGTGATCTCCACCGGCACGACCATGCCGCGCTGCGACTCGGTCGCGGCGTTGTAGGCCTTGCAGAACTCCATGATGTTGACGCCGTGCTGACCCAGCGCGGGGCCGACCGGCGGGGCCGGGTTGGCGGCACCGGCGTTGATCTGGAGCTTGATAAGCCCCGTGACCTTCTTCTTCTTGGGAGGCATTGCTCTCTCCGGGTCCTAGTGAGAGTTTTCGCCGCCGATCCGGTCATCCGGATGGAGGCATACCGCACCACGATAACGGGTATCGGTGCGGGGCTCGAAACCGAGCAGGTCAGACGAGCCCCGAGGGGGCTGTCTGACCTGTCCGGAAGCTGTGGTTCAGAAGATCAGTTCTTCTGGATCTGGTCGAAGCTCAGCTCGACCGGGGTCTCGCGACCGAAGATCTCGACGAGGCCCTTGACCTTCTTCGAGTCCGGGTTGATCTCGTTGATGGTCGCCTGGAGCGTCGCGAACGGGCCGTCGGTGACGGTGACCGAGTCGCCGACCTCGAAGTCGAGGACCTCGATGGTGCGCTTGACGGCGGGCGCGGGCAGCCCGGCCTCCTCGGCGGCCTGCTTGGCGGCCTTCTCCTGCGCCTCCGGGGCGAGCATCTTGACGATCTCGTCCAGGGTCAGCGGGTACGGGTCGTAGGCGTTGCCCACGAAGCCGGTGACGCCGGGGGTGTTGCGGACGACGCCCCAGGACTCGTTCGTCAGGTCCATGCGGACGAGCACGTAGCCGGGCAGCTTGTTCTGCCGGACGTTCTTGCGCTCGCCGTTCTTGATCTGGACGATCTCTTCCTCGGGCACCTCGGCCTGGTAGATGAACTCCTCGACGTTCAGCGAGACGGCGCGCTGCTCCAGGTTGGCCTTCACGCGCTTCTCGTAGCCCGCGTAGGTGTGGATGACGTACCACTCGCCGGGCAGCAGGCGCAGCTCGTCGCGGAGCGCCTGGACCGGGTCGACGGGCTCGGCCTCCTCGGCGTCGGCGTCGGCTGCCTCGTCCTCGGCGTCGACGGCCTCCGCGGCCGGGGCGTCCTCGGCGTCGGCGCCGGCCTCGTCCTCGACCTCGTCGACCTCGTCCTCGGCGTGCGGCGCGGCGTCCTCGGTGTCGGCGAGCTCTGCCTCGTCCGGCTCCACAGCGTCTGCCGCCTCGACGGTGTCGAGCTCGTCCTCGACGGACTCGACGGAGTCGTGGCTCGCGTTCAGGTTCGGGTCAGACACGGTGGCTGCTTCTTCCTGGATACAAAAGGTGGTGGAACATGCGAAAAGGGGCGGCACCCATCAAGGCGCCGCCCTCCGCGGGGATCAGCCGAAGACGAACTTGATGGCTTCCTGGAACCCATAGTCAATCACGGTCACCAGACCGATCATGATGACGACGAAGACAATCACCACGGTGGTGTACGTCGAGAGCTGCTTGCGGGTGGGCCAGACGACCTTGCGGAGCTCCGCGACGATCTGGCGGTAGAAGAGCGCGAGCCGGCCCAGAGGACCCTTCTTGCCGCGCTTGCCGCCCTTGCGGGCCTTCTTCTCGCGGGCTTCGTCCTCGGCGTCAGGCTTGTCGATGGAGCCCAGGGCGTCCGTCACGTCTCTCACCTGAATCCGGGTCGGGGCCGTGGCCGCGCCCGGTTGCGCCGCACGGCGTTGCATCGAAGTACGTACCTGCGCACACATCCGAGAAGGAGTGTGGAGCAGGGCCGGAGGGACTCGAACCCCCAACCGCTGGTTTTGGAGACCAGTGCTCTACCAATTGAGCTACGACCCTTTGTGCACCCCAACCTACCGCATCCGGGCGAGTGCACGGAGTGCTCACGCTCTGGAGTGGTCGGCGAGGTCCAACGACAGGTGAGTGTACGTGCTCGAGGCCCTGACGTCGAACAGAGCGCGTGATCGGGCTGGTCCGTCCGATGTCCGGAACGGTGTGCCGCCGCCGCGGGCGGTCTGGGACGATGGCCGCATGACCTCTGCAACGCCTTCCTCCGAGCGCCGCGTGTCCGCCCGTATCGGCGCCATCTCCGAGTCCGCCACCCTCGCCGTGGACGCCAAGGCCAAGGCCCTGAAGGCCGCCGGGCGCCCGGTCATCGGCTTCGGTGCGGGCGAGCCCGACTTCCCGACTCCCGACTACATCGTCGAGGCGGCGGTCGAGGCCTGCCGCGACCCGAAGTTCCACCGCTACACGCCGGCCGGCGGCCTGCCGGAGCTGAAGAAGGCGATCGCCGAGAAGACGCTGCGCGACTCCGGCTACGAGGTCGACGCCTCGCAGGTGCTGGTCACCAACGGCGGCAAGCAGGCGATCTACAACGCGTTCGCCGCGATCCTCGACCCGGGTGACGAGGTCATCGTCCCGGCTCCGTACTGGACCACCTACCCCGAGTCCATCCGCCTGGCCGGCGGCGTCCCGGTCGAGGTCGTCGCCGACGAGACCACCGGCTACCGGGTCTCCGTCGAGCAGCTGGAGGCGGCGCGCACCGAGCGCACCAAGGTCCTCCTCTTCGTCTCCCCCTCGAACCCGACCGGCGCGGTCTACAGCGAGGAGGACGCGAAGGCGATCGGCGAGTGGGCCGCCGAGCACGGCCTGTGGGTCCTGACGGACGAGATCTACGAGCACCTGGTCTACGGCGACGCGAAGTTCACCTCGCTGCCCGTGCTGGTCCCGGCGCTGCGCGACAAGTGCATCATCGTCAACGGCGTCGCGAAGACGTACGCGATGACCGGCTGGCGGGTGGGCTGGGTCATCGGCCCGCAGGACGTGGTGAAGGCCGCGACGAACCTCCAGTCGCACGCCACCTCCAACGTCTCCAACGTGGCGCAGGTCGCCGCGATCGCGGCCGTCTCGGGCAGCCTGGACGCGGTGGCCGAGATGCGGAAGGCCTTCGACCGCCGCCGCCAGACGATGGTGAGGATGCTGAACGAGATCGACGGCGTCTTCTGCCCGGTCCCCGAGGGCGCGTTCTACGCGTACCCGTCGGTCAAGGAGCTGCTCGGCAAGGAGATCCGCGGCAAGCGCCCGCAGACCTCCGTCGAGCTGGCCGCGCTGATCCTGGACGAGGCCGAGGTCGCGGTCGTCCCCGGCGAGGCCTTCGGTACACCCGGCTACCTGCGCCTGTCGTACGCCCTGGGCGACGAGGACCTGGTCGAGGGCGTGTCCCGGATCCAGAAGCTCCTGGCCGAGGCCAAGGCCTGACCGCCACCGCTCCGGAGCGGCGCCGTCCCCACGGGGGCGGCGCCGCTCCGTCGTTTTCCGGGGCCCTTCCGGCCACGCCCCCGGGCAGTCCAGCCCCGCCTGCGTTGAGGCGCCGGTCCGGGCGGAGCCCCGGGCAGTCCAGCCCCGCCGGCGTTTGCGGCGCGGGGTCCGGGGCGGATCCCTGGGCGGGGTCCGGGGCTGCGGGCCCCGGTTTCGGGAAGGGACGGGGTGGGGCCCGGGCTCCGCGCAGCGGCCCACCCGCCGCCACCGGTCCTCCGTTCGGGCGGCACCCCGATCGGGAAAACCCTCCCGCCGAGCGCCGCGGTACGGCAGGATCTCCAGATGGAGCACGTACGCGATCTCACGCTTCTGCCGAAAGCCCATCTGCACCTGCACTTCACCGGGTCCATGCGCCCGTCGACCCTGCTGGAGCTCGCCGACAAGTACGGCGTGCGCCTCCCGGACGCGCTGACCGCCGGGGAGCCCCCGAAACTCCGCGCCACCGACGAGCGCGGCTGGTTCCGCTTCCAGCGGCTGTACGACGCCGCCCGGTCGTGCCTGCGCCGGCCGGAGGACATCCAGCGGCTGGTGCGGGAGGCAGCGGAGGAGGACGTCCGCGACGGGGCCGGCTGGCTGGAGATCCAGGTCGACCCGACCTCGTACGCCCCGCACCTGGGCGGGCTGATCCCGGCGGTGGAGGTGATCCTCGACGCGGTCGGGGCGGCCTCGCGGGACACGGGGCTCGGGATCCGCGTCCTGCTCGCCGCGAACCGCATGAAGCACCCCCTCGACGCGCGCACGCTGGCCCGCCTCGCCGTCCGGTACGCCGACCAGGGGATCGTCGGCTTCGGGCTGTCCAACGACGAGCGCCGCGGCATGGCCCGCGACTTCGACCGGGCGTTCGCGATCGCCCGGGAGGGCGGGCTGCTGGCCGCGCCGCACGGCGGTGAGCTCACCGGCCCGGCGTCGGTGCGGGACTGCCTGGACGATCTGCACGCCGCGCGGATCGGGCACGGGGTGCGGGCCGCCGAGGATCCGACGCTGCTGCGGCGGCTGGCGGAGGCGGGGGTGACGTGCGAGGTGTGCCCCGCGTCGAACGTGGCGCTCGGGGTGTACGAGCGGCCGGAGGACGTGCCGCTGCGGACGCTGTTCGAGGCGGGGGTGCCGATGGCGCTGGGCGCGGACGACCCGCTGCTGTTCGGGTCGCGGCTGGCCGCGCAGTACGAGATCGCCCGCCGGCACCACGGGTTCACGGACGCGGAGCTGGCGGAGCTGGCGCGCCAGTCGGTGCGGGGGTCGGCCGCGCCGCACGAGGTGCAGGACAAGCTGCTGGCGGGGATCGACCACTGGCTGGCGGGGTAGCGGACGCGGCGGGGCCGGAGGGCGGCGGCCGGGCCGGGGTCAGCGGGCGCGGGTGAGGCGGAGGTCGCCGTGCCAGCAGTCGGCGCGGACGCGGGCGCCGTCGTCGAAGGAGAGTTCCAGGCGGGCCCGGCCGGCGCCGGGCGCGGCGAATTCGGCGACGCCGGCGACGGTGGCGCCGACGTGGGGCAGGAGGGCGTGGTCGCCGAGGTCCTCGCCGACGTCGATGCGGCCCCACTCCCCCATGTCGTACGGCTCGTGGGGCGCGGCGGACTCGACGATGAGGCACCGGTCGGAGCCGGTGCTGATGCGGGTGGAGTCGCCTTCGCTGTCGATGAGCCAGACGTCGAGGGGGGCCTCGGAGCGCTCCCCCTCGCAGACGTGCCAGGACGCGACGATCCGGCGGATCGTGCGCCCCACCAGGCGGGCGGGGTCCGTTCCGGCCCCGTGCAGTGGGCAGTGCATGGCGGCGCCGGGGCTCCTTCAGAGGCTGACGCCGACCGTCACCGGCTCGTTGACGAGGGTGACGCCGAAGGCCTCGCGGACGCCGGCGACGACCTCGCGGGCGAGGGCGAGGAGGTCCTCGGTGGTGGCCTCGCCGCGGTTGGTCAGGGCGAGGGTGTGCTTGGTGGAGATGCGGGCGGGGCCGGTGCCGTAGCCCTTGGTGAAGCCGGCCTTGTCGATCAGCCAGGCGGCGCTGGTCTTGGTGCGGCCGTCTCCGGCGGGGTAGGCGGGCGGGACGGTGCCGGTGCCGAGGCGGGCCTCGACGCGGGCGAGGAAGGCGGCGAAGGCCTCGTCCCCGAGGATCGGGTTGTGGAAGAAGGAGCCTGCGGACCAGGTGTCGTGGTCGTCGGGGTCGAGGACCATGCCCTTGCCGGCGCGCAGCCGCAGGACGGTCTCCCGGGCGGCGGCGGCCGGGACGCGGTCGCCGGCCTCGACGCCGAGGGCGCGGGCGGTCTCCGGGTACTTGATCGGCGCGGACATGCCGCCGGCGTCCTCCAGGGCGAAGCGGACGCGCAGGACGACGTACCGGTCGGGGTCGTGCTTGAAGAGGCTGTCGCGGTAGGCGAAGGCGCATTCGGCGGCGGTGAGGGTGACCGTCTCGCGCCGGACGCGGTCGTAGGCGACGACCTCGGTGATGGTGTCGCAGACCTCCTGGCCGTACGCGCCGACGTTCTGGATGGGGGTCGCGCCGGCGGAGCCGGGGATTCCGGCGAGGCATTCGATGCCGGCGAGGCCGGCTTCGACGGTGCGGGCGACGGCGTCGGACCAGTTCTCGCCGGCGGCGAGCTCCAGGCGGGTGCCGTCGAGGTGGAAGCCGGTGGTGGCGATGCGCAGGGCGGTGCCGTCGAAGCCGCGGTCGCCGATGACCAGGTTGCTGCCGCCGCCGATGACGAGGAGCGGGGTGCCGCTCTCGTCCGCGGCGCGGACGGTCTCGACCACTTCGGCGTCGGTGGTCGCGGTGACCAGCCGGGTGGCGGGACCGCCGAGGCGGAAGGTGGTCAGGGGGGCGAGGGGGGCGTCGTGGAGTTCCTGCACGTGGACAAGAGTACGGTCCGTGCCCTCCGCATCCCTGCGGGGCCACGGACCGTACGGGTGCCGGATGCCGGTGCCGGTCAGGCGAGGGCGACGACGGCGCGGGAGCGGCCGAGGACCTTCTGGCCGGCGGCGGTGGCGACGAGGTCGACGCGGACCTGGTTGCCGTCGAGCTTGGCGGCCACCTTGGCGGTGACGTCGATCACGGCGCCGGTGCCGTCGTCGGGGACGACGACGGGGTTGGTGAAGCGGACGCCGTACTCGACGACGGCGCCGGGGTCGCCGGCCCAGTCGGTGACGACGCGGATCGCCTGGGCCATGGTGAACATGCCGTGGGCGATGACGTCGGGCAGCCCGACCTCCTTGGCGAACCGCTCGTTCCAGTGGATGGGGTTGAAGTCGCCGGAGGCGCCGGCGTACTGCACGAGCGTGGCGCGGGTCACGGGGAAGGAGGCGGCGGGCAGTTCGGTGCCGACCTCGACGTCGTCGTACTTGATCTGCGCGGTCATCGTCAGGCCTCCTCGGGGGCGCGGGAGACGAGCTTCGTCCACGCCGTCACCACGTGCTCGCCGGTCTCGTCGTGGACCTCGCCGCGAATGTCGATGATGTCGTTGCCGGCCATGGTCCTCACGGCCTCGATGGTGGAGGTCACCGAGAGGCGGTCGCCGGCGCGGACGGGGCGGGTGTAGGCGAACTTCTGGTCGCCGTGCACGACGCGGCTGTAGTCGAGGCCGAGCTGCGGGTCGGCGACGACCTGCCCGGCGGCGGCGAAGGTGATCGCGAACACGAAGGTCGGCGGGGCGATCACGTCCGGGTACCCGGCGGCCTTGGCGGCCTCGGGGTCGGTGTAGACGGGATGGGCGTCCCCGACAGCCACCGCGAATTCGCGGATCTTCTCCCGGCCGACCTCGTAGGGATCGGTGGGCGGGTAGCTCCGCCCGACGAAGGACTGGTCGAGCGCCATGGCTCCCTACCTCCTGGTTGAGCAAGTGGAAAATGATCGCGGAAACGACACGAGGCCGCCCCCCTTTGCAGGGGACGACCTCATGACGTTGCCTGAATCGGAGACTTCGCCGGTGTCAGCGGGTCTCGCGGTGCGCGGTGTGCGAGTTGCAGCGCGGGCAGTGCTTCTTCATCTCAAGACGGTCCGGGTTGTTGCGCCGGTTCTTCTTGGTGATGTAGTTCCGCTCCTTGCACTCCACGCAGGCCAGCGTGATCTTCGGGCGGACGTCGGTGGCAGCCACGTGAGTGCTCCTTGACGGACTAATGGACGGATCGAACGCATAAAAGAGTAGCCGATCGGGAGACCGACCCCGCAATCGGCTACTGTGGGTAGCGGCGACCGGACTTGAACCGGTGACACAGCGATTATGAGCCGCTTGCTCTACCGACTGAGCTACGCCGCTTTGATGTGATCGGCTCCCCGCCCTAAGGCGGGGGGCCTCTCTCACCAGAGCCCCAATGCGGAATCGAACCGCAGACCTTCTCCTTACCATGGAGACGCTCTACCGACTGAGCTATTGGGGCGAGCGAGGAAGACATTACACGGTTGCCCGCCCATCGCCCAAATCCATTGCCGGGGCCTGCCGGCGGGGGCCCATCCGGGCCGTTCCGGACCGGGCTGCGGGCGGCCGCGCCAGGCGCCGGGAGGGCCTCGCGGAGGGCTTCGCGGCCGATGCGGGAAGCGGGCGCGGCGGTACGACTATTGCGCTCCTCCGCGATGCCGGGAGCCCCGCGCCCTAGGCTCGCGGGAACGCGTGATCTTGGGCCGCGGGCCGAGCCGACCGGTCCGGGACCGCCGCCCCGAGTCCCCGCAGGAGCGCGATGTCCGACAGCCAGCCGCCGCAGCCGCCGAGCCGTACGTCGACCTCACCGGCTGGCTGCTGCTGCCCGCCCCGGCCGAGCCGCACGCCCACGGGGACACCGCCCTGACCGCCGACTGCGCCGGGCCCGTCTCCCACGCCCCCGAGGAGGTGCAGCGGCGGGCCACCGAGGCCGCCCTGCTCCAGCTCGGCCACGGCGCCACCGCCGTCCGCTCCCACGTCCGGATCGGCGGCGCACACGGCCTCGGCCCGCTGGAGGCCGTCCTCCAGGCCCGCCGCTCCCTGCGCGGCCTCACCGACCTGACCGCCGCCGCCGTGCCCCGGCTGCTCTCCGGCACGGCCGGCGCGGACGGCCGCGCCATGCTCCGGGACGCCGTCCGCATGGGCGCCTCGGTCGTCGGCGGCTGTCCCGACCTCGACCCGGACCCCGCGGGCCACCTGGAAGTCGTCCTGGGCCTCGCCTCCGAGCACGGCTGCCCCGTCGACCTGCACACCGACGGCGGCGACCCGGACGGCCTCGCCCGGATCGCCGCGATGGCCCGCGGACTGCGCCCGGGCGTCGTGATCGGCCCCTGCGGCGGCCTGTCGCGGCTGCCGCTGGAGGCCGCGCACCGGGCCGCCGACCGGCTGGCCGAGGCGGGCGTACGGGTCACCTGCCTGCCCCAGGGCGACTGCGCGGCCCTGGAGCGGCGCGGCCTGCGCACCGCGCCGGTGCGGCTGCTGCGGGCCGCCGGGGTCCGGGTCGCGGCCGGCAGCGGGGCCCTGCGCGACGCCGGGAACCCGGTCGGCCGCGGCGACCCCCTGGAGGCCGCCTACCTGCTGGCCTCGCAGGGCGGGCTGCGGCCCGCGGAGGCGTACGAGGCGGTCGGCACCGCCGCCCGCGAGGCGATGGGCCTGCCGGAGGTGCGGGTGGAGCCGGGGGCTCCGGCGGAGCTGCTCGCGGTGCGCGGGGACCGCATCGCCGGGGTGCTGTCGCTGGCGTACAGCCGGATCGTGGTGCACCGGGGGCGCGTGGTGGCCCGTACGAGCGCCGTGCGGGAGTACTGCGACTCGGCGGTCGCGGCGGCTCTCGACCTGCCCCGGCAGGGCCGGATGGAGCCGGGCCCCTGAGCGGGCGGCGGCCGTGCGCGGGCGGGCGGGCCCGGGTCGTCGTACGGTCGCCTCATGCGCATCGTCATCGCGGGTGGACACGGTCGGATCGCGCTGCGGCTGGAGCGGCTGCTCGCCGCGCGCGGGTACGGGGTCGCGGGCATCGTCCGCGACCGCACGCAGGAGGACGACCTGCGCGAGGCGGGCGCCGAACCGGTGCTCTGCGACCTGGAGTCGGCGACCGTCGACCACGTGGCGGGCATCCTGGCGGGCGCGGACGTCGCCGTCTTCGCCGCCGGCGCCGGGCCGGGCAGCGGGGCCGCCCGCAAGGACACGGTGGACCGGGGCGCAGCGGTCCTCTTCGCGGACGCGGCGGAACGGGCCGGTGTGCGCCGCTTCCTGATGGTCTCTTCGATGGGCGCTGACGCCCGCCACGAGGGCGGCGAGGTGTTCGACGCCTACCTGCGGGCGAAGGGCGAGGCGGACGACCACCTGCGCACCCGCCTCGGCCTGGAGTGGACGGTGCTGCGGCCCGGCTCGCTGCTGGACGACCCGGGGACCGGGCTGGTGGACCTGGAGGCCGCGACGGGCCCCGGGGCGGTGCCCCGGGACGACGTGGCGGCGGTGCTGGCGGAACTGGTCGAGACCCCGGCGACGGCGGGCCTGACGCTGGAGCTGGTCTCCGGCGCGGTGCCGGTGCCGGTGGCCGTCAAGGCGGTCGCGGGCAACTGAGCGCCTCGCGGCGCCGCCTGACCGCGTATCAGAAGTCGGCGGTGACCTTGTCGTCGGACCGCCCGACGGAGTCCTGCGCGAACTGCTCCTCGTAGGCGGAGCGGATCCGCTCGATGCGGGCGCTGCGGGCACCGGCGTCCTTCTCCGGGTACAGCAGGACGACCTCGTAGGACTGCTCCCGGATCATGGCGCCGTCGCCGGCGCGCCAGCGGCCGACGCCGTCGAGGACCGTCAGCCCCTCCGGGAACGCGGGGGTGATCTCCCGGTCGAGGAACCGGGTGAACTCCTGCTCGGTGACGGGCGGCACGCCGCCGGGACGGTCCGTGCCGAAGTACAGGCGCGTCTCCCGGTACGGCTCCGGCGCCGGCCCGTCCAGGGCCGCTCCTACGATGGCGGGGAGGCCTGCGCCGATGAGGGCGGCGAGCACGCCGCCTCCGACCTTTCCGCGGGTGTCTGAGATCCACTTCACTCAGGGTGAACGAACTGGGGGCGGCGACGATGCGGCGGGTTCGGGGCTCCGACGTCGAACGGGCGGCTGCCGGGATGCTGTCGGCCCTGTCGCCGCACGGCGGCCGGGACTGGACGGTCCGGGCGGGTTCACTCGAATGGTCGTGCTGGACGACGGCGGCGCACGTCGCGCACGACCTGTTCGCGTACGCGGCCCAGGTCGCCGCCCTGCCGGCCGACGGCTACCTCCCCCTGGACCTGCGGGTCCAACCCGGCGCCCCACCGCGGGAGGCACTGCGCGCGGTGACGGTGTCGGCCCGCCTGCTGCGCGCGGCGGTCGACGCGGCGGACCCCGGCGACCGCGCCTGGCACTGGGGGCCCTGCGATCCGGCCGGCTTCGCTGCGATGGGCGTGGCGGAGGTCCTGCTGCACACGTACGACATCGCGCAGGGCCTCGGCCTGGACTGGCGCCCGCCGGCCGACCTGTCGGCCCTGGTGCTGGCGCGCCTCTTCCCGGACGCCCCGGCGGCGGTCCCGCCCCCGGACGCCCTGCTGTGGTCGGCGGGCCGCGCGGCCCTCCCGGACCGCCCGCGCCGCACGGCCTGGTCCTGGCGGGCGGCACTGCCGCAGGAGGACTAGGCGGAGTCCATGACGGCCTCGACGATGTTCGAGATCCAGTGCCTGATCCGGTGCCACCGGCTGCAGAACCGTTTCGGCCTGCGCCGCCCGCCGTCGACAAGCGGCTTGCCGCACCGCCGGCACAGCCCCGCCCTGTACGTCCTCCCACCCATGCCCCGACCCTAACCCGCCATCCGGGGAACGCAGAACGGCCCCTGATCGCGTTTCCGCAGATCAGGGGCCGTTCCTCCAGTGTGGCGGCGCCAGGATTCGAACCTGGGTAGGCTAAGCCGACGGATTTACAGTCCGCTCCCATTGGCCACTCGGGCACACCGCCATGGGATGTCGCCTTCCGAGACCGCTTTTCGGCGGTGCTCCCTGGCAACGACGTAAACAATACCCGATGCTCCGGGGTGCTCCGCCACCGGATTGATCAGCGCTTGCGCCATCTGCGGTGGCTAGGCTTTGCGGAGCGGGCCGGGCATGGCCGGCCGCGGCCCCCCGGGGCACCGACAGCCGACTTCAAGGAGCCACAGCACATGGCCGACTCCAGTTTCGACATCGTCTCGAAGGTCGAGCGGCAAGAGGTCGACAACGCCCTCAACCAGGCCGCCAAGGAACTCTCGCAGCGCTACGACTTCAAGGGCACCGGTGCGAGCATCGCCTGGTCGGGCGAGAAGATCCTGATGGAGGCGAACTCCGAGGACCGCGTGAAGGCCGTCCTGGACGTGTTCGAGACCAAGCTGGTCAAGCGCGGCATCTCGCTGAAGGCGCTCGACGCCGGCGAGCCGCAGCTGTCCGGCAAGGAGTACAAGATCTTCGCTTCGATCCAGGAGGGCATCTCCCAGGAGAACGCCAAGAAGGTGGCGAAGATGATCCGCGACGAGGGCCCGAAGGGCGTCAAGGCGCAGGTGCAGGGCGACGAGCTGCGCGTCAGCTCCAAGAGCCGCGACGACCTGCAGGCCGTCCAGGCGCTGCTCAAGGGCAAGGACCTGGACTTCGCGATCCAGTTCGTGAACTACCGCTGAGCCGGGTGGCCCCCGGTCGGGCAGGCGCCTCCCGCCGTCGTGGACGGCCGGGGGGCGTTCTGGCGTTCGGGGTCCGGGCGGCGGGCGGGCGGCGGCGGTGTCCGCCCCGGGCTGCCCGCCTCCCGGGCGTGACGGGTGGACTCGGGCGCCCGCCCCTGCTGCCGGTGGCGCGGCGGCGGGGGTTGCCCGGGTGTCAGCCGCGGTCCGGGCGGCCGGGCTCCCGGTCTTCCGCACGGCCGGAGTCGGCTCCGGCGTCGGCTCCGGCGTCGGCGGAGTCGTAGCCGACGAAGTACGTGGGGCGGCGCTGGACGGCGGTGTAGATGCGGCCGATGTACTCGCCGAGCAGGCCGACGCAGATCAGCTGGACGCCGCCGAGGAACAGCATCGCGACGAACAGCGAGGTCCAGCCGGGCACGGTCCGGCCGAGGAGGAACACGACGAGGCTGGCGCAGATCAGCAGGAGGCAGGCCACGAAGCTGACCGCGCCGAGCCACGTCGCGATGCGCAGCGGGGCGGCGGAGAAGTTGGTGACGCCGTCCACGGCGAGGCGGATCATCTTGCTCAGCGGGTACTTGGTCTCGCCCGCGACGCGCTCGCCGCGCCGGTAGGTGACCTGGCCGCTGGGGAAGCCGAGCCAGGGGACGAGCAGCCGGTAGACCTGCTGCTGGTCGGGCAGGGCCTTGAGGGCCTCGACGGCCTCGCGGCTGAGCAGCCGGAAGTCCCCGGCCTGTGCGGGCACCTGCTTGCCGACGAGGCGCCGCATCAGCCAGTAGTAGGCGCCGGCGGTGCGGCGCTTGAAGCCGGTGTCGGTGCTGCGGTCGGAGCGGACGCCGTAGACGATGTCGAGGTTCTCGGCGCGGGCGAGGTCCAGCATCTCCGGGACCTTCTCGGGCGGGTCCTGGAGGTCGGCGTCGAGGCTGGCCACGTAGGCGCCGCGGGAGCGGTGGAGTCCGGCGCGGAGGGCGGCCTGGTGGCCGGAGTTGCCGCGGAGCCGGATGATCCGCAGCTCGGGCCAGTCGGCGCGGTGCTTCTCCAGGAGTTCCGCGGTGCCGTCGGTGCTGCCGTCGTCGACGGCGAGGACCTCGTAGGAGGCGCCGGTGCCGTCGAGGACCGGGCGGAGCCGGGCGACGAGGGCGGGGAGGGCCTCCTCCTCGTTGTACATCGGCACGATGACCGACAGGGTCGTGCCCGTGCGCGCTGCCGACACTGGTTCTTCCTGACCGTGGGTTGCTTCGGTACCGGGCCGCCCGCGCGCCGCCCTAGCGGGAGGCGAACGGGGCGTCGGTGGGGACGATCTCGCGGCCCAGCGGGAGCAGGGAGAGCGGGACCATCTTGAAGTTCGCGATGCCGAACGGGATGCCGATGATCGTGACGCACAGCGCGATGCCGGTCGCGATGTGGCCGAGGGCCAGCCACCAGCCGGCGAGGACGAGCCACAGCACGTTGCCGACGCAGGACGGGGCCCCGGCGTCGCGCCGCTCGACGGCGGTGTACCCGAAGGGCCACAGGGCGTAGACGGCGATCCGGAAGGCGGCTATGCCGAAGGGGATGCCGATGATCGTGATGCACAGGAGCACGCCCGCGAGGCAGTAGCCCAGGAACAGCCAGATGCCGCTCAGGACGAGCCAGATGACGTTGAGGATGGTCTTCACTGTCTGCGGCCTGCCATCTGTTCGAGCCGGGCGATGCGCTCGGCCATCGGGGGGTGGGTGGAGAACATCTTAGAAAGGCCCTGGCCTGGGCGGAACGGGTTGGCGATCATCATGTGGCTCGCCGTCTCCAGCCGGGGCTCGGGGGGCAGCGGGAGCTGCTTGGTGCCCGCGTCCAGCTTGCGCAGGGCGTCGGCGAGGGCGAGGGGGTCGCCGGTGAGCTGGGCGCCGGAGGCGTCCGCCTCGTACTCGCGGGAGCGGCTGATGGCGAGCTGGATGACGGAGGCGGCCAGCGGGCCCAGGATCATGACCAGCAGCATGCCGAAGAGGCCGGGGCCCTCGTCGTCGCTGGACCGGCCGACCGGGATCAGCCAGGCGAAGTTCACCAGGAACATGATCACGGAGGCGAGCGCTCCGGCGACGGACGAGATCAGGATGTCGCGGTTGTAGACGTGGCTGAGCTCGTGCCCGATCACGCCGCGCAGCTCGCGCTCGTCGAGTATGCGCAGGATGCCGTCGGTGACGCAGACGGCGGCGTTGCGCGGGTTGCGGCCGGTGGCGAAGGCGTTCGGCGCGGCGGTCGGCGAGATGTAGAGCCGGGGCATGGGCTGGCGCGCGGAGGTGGAGAGCTCGCGCACGATCCGGTAGAGGGCGGGGGCCTCGAACTCGCTGACGGGGCGGGCGCGCATCGCGCGTAGAGCCAGCTTGTCGCTGTTCCAGTACGCGTACGCGTTCGTCGCGAGGGCGACCAGGACGGCGATGATCAGGCCGCCCCGGCCGAAGAGGCTTCCGATGACGATGATGAGTGCGGACAGCCCGCCGAGGAGTACGGCGGTCTTCAGCCCGTTGTGCCGGCGGTGCACGGTACGCCCTCCAAGTGGTGCGGCGGGGGACCTCGCGGGGGTTCCACGGTCCAGTGGACCCTCCCTTCCAGGTCAACGCGAGGTGGCGGCGCGTGGTTCCCGCGGCGTACGGGGCGGGGCGCGGCGGCGGCCGCCCCCGCGGCC
>NZ_RPSE01000339.1:0-6964 GCF_003949955.1 Streptomyces sp. WAC05292 | reverse complement strand
CGTCCGTTCTCCCGCCACCGGCGGGACCTCAGCGGGCGCCGTACACGGGCTGCGGGGTGCGGGCCGCGGCAAGGAGCTTCGCGGCGGCCTCGCCGGCCTCCCCGGGCGTGCGGCGGCCGCCGGCCTCGGCGGTCGGGCCGCGCCGCCAGCCCTCCATGACCGTGATCCGGCCGCCCTCCGCCTCGAAGACCCGCCCCGTGACCCCGGCCGAGGCGCCGCTGCCCAGCCAGACCACCAGCGGCGATACGTTCCCGGGGGCCATCGCGTCGAACTCCCCCTCCTCCGGCGCCGCCATCGCCTGCGCGAAGACCTCCTCGGTCATCCGGGTCCGGGCGGCCGGCGCGATCGCGTTGACCTGGACCCCGTACCGGCCCAGCTCCGCCGCCGCGACCAGCGTCAGCCCGAGGATCCCGGCCTTGGCCGCGCTGTAGGCGCCCTGCCCGACCGAGCCTGCCAGCCCGGCCCCCGAGGAGGTGTTGACCACGCGGGCGTCCGGGGTGCGGCCGGCCGCGGCCTCCGCCCGCCAGTGCGCGGCCGCGTGCTTCAGCGGCAGGAAGTGGCCCTTCAGGTGGACCCGGACGACCGCGTCCCAGTCGTCCTCGCCGAGGTTGACGAGCATCCGGTCGCGCAGGAAGCCCGCGTTGTTGACGAGCGTGTCCAGCCTGCCGAAGGCCGCCAGGGCGCATTCCACGAGGGAGGCGGCGCCGGCGCCGGTGGCGATGTCGCCCGCGTGCGCCACGGCCTCGCCGCCGAGCGCCCGGATCTCCTCGACGACGCGGGCGGCCGGGCTGCCGGGGGCGGGGCGCCCGTCCGGTCCGGTGCCGAGGTCGTTGACGACGACGCGGGCGCCCTCCGCGGCGAACGCCAGGGCGTGGGCCCGCCCGAGGCCCCGCCCTGCGCCGGTCACGGCGACGACCCTCCCCCGCGCCATCCCGCCGCCCGCACCCACACCCGTACTCGCACCGGAACCGGAACCGGAACCGCTGACGCTGCTGCTGCTCATCTCAGGCCTCCTTGTGGGCGGTTGACGCGTCCAGGAACGCCGGGCGCTCGCCTCCCCCGTGCACGAGCAGGGCGGCCCCGCTGACGTATCCGGCGCGGTCGGAGGCGAGGAACACGGCCGCCTCGCCTGCGTCCGCCGGGTCGGCGAGCCGGCCGAGGGGGACCGTCGCGGCGACGGCGGCGACGCCCTCCGCGTCGCCGTAGTGCAGGTGGGCCGATTCGGTGGCGACCATGCCGAGGACCAGGGTGTTGACGCGGACCCGCGGCGCCCATTCGACGGCCATCGAGCGGGCCAGGTGCTCCAGGCCCGCCTTGGCCGCACCGTACGCGGCGGTCCCGGGCGAGGGGCGGGAGCCGCTGACGCTGCCGACCATGACCACCGACCCGCGGGACTCCCGCAGCAGCGGGTAGGCGGCCAGGGAGGCCGTCAGCGGGGCGATCAGGTTCAGCTGGACGACGCGGGCGTGGCGTTCGGCGGCGCCTTCGGCCAGCGGCCGGTACGGGGTTCCGCCGGCGTTGTTGACGAGGCAGTCGAGGCGGCCTCCCGTCCGGCCGCCGAGGTCGTCGAAGAAGCGCTGCACGCCGGCCGGGTCGCGCAGGTCGACGGGCGCGTACGCGGCGGTGCGGCCGCCGGCCGCGACGGGCCGGTCGGGCGGCCGGCGGGCGCAGACGACGACGTCCGCGCCCGCGGCGAGGAACGACCGGGCGATTCCCGCCCCGACGCCGCGGGTTCCGCCGGTGACCACCACGACCCTCCCGCCGAGCTCCATGGGCTGCTACCTTCCTCGCCTAACAAACGTTTGGTGGAAAGGTAGCTGATGCGCCCATGGGTGTCTCCACCTCAAGCCCCGGCAAGGGCCTCGCACTCGTCACGGTCGACTTCCCACCCGTCAACGCCCTCCCCGTGCGGGGCTGGTACGACCTCGCGGACGCCCTCCGCGCCGCCGGCCGCGACCAGGACGTCCGGTGCGTCGTCCTCGCCGCCGAGGGCCGCGGCTTCAACGCGGGCGTCGACATCAAGGAGTTGCAGTCCGACAGCGGGCACGCCCGCCTGATCGGCGCCAACCGCGGCTGCCAGGAGGCCTTCGCCGCGGTGTACGAGTGCGAGGTGCCGGTGGTGGCGGCCGTGCACGGCTTCTGCCTGGGCGGCGGTATCGGCCTGGTCGGCAACGCGGACGCCGTCGTGGCCTCCGACGACGCCGCGTTCGGACTGCCCGAGCTGGACCGGGGCGCCCTCGGCGCCGCCACGCACCTGGCCCGGCTCGTCCCGCAGCACCTGATGCGGACGCTGTACTACACCTCGCGCACCGTGACCGCCGCCGAGCTGCACGCCCACGGCTCCGTCTGGCAGGTCGTCCCGAGGGCCGGGCTGCGCGCGGCGGCGCTGGCGCTGGCCACGGAGATCGCCCGCAAGGACGGCAGCCTGATCCGCATGGCGAAGGCGGCCATCAACGGCATCGACCCGGTCGACGTGCGCCGCAGCTACCGCTTCGAGCAGGGCTTCACCTTCGAGGCGGCCCTCGGCGGCATCGCCGACCGGGTCCGCGACACCTTCGGGAAGGCGGGGGCGCCGTGACCGACAAGACGATGACGGCCGACGGGGCCGTGGGCCGGCTGCGCAGCGGCATGACCGTCGGCATCGGCGGCTGGGGTTCGCGGCGCAAGCCGATGGCGCTGGTCCGGGCGCTGCTGCGCTCGCAGGTGACGGACCTGACCGTGGTCTCGTACGGCGGCCCGGACGTCGGCATGCTCGCCGCGGCCGGCCGGATCCGCCGGCTCGTGGCGCCGTTCGCGACGCTCGACTCGATCCCGCTGGAGCCGCACTTCCGGGCCGCCCGCGAGAGCGGCGCGTTCGCGTTCACCGAGTACGACGAGGCGATGTTCCTGTGGGGGCTGCGGGCCGCCGCGAACCGGCTGCCGTTCCTCCCCGTGCGCGCCGGGCTCGGCTCGGACGTGCTGCGCGTCGACCCCGGACTGCGGACGGTCGTCTCGCCGTACGGCGACGGCGAGGAGCTGGTCGCGGTGCCCGCGCTGCGGCTGGACGCGGCCCTGGTCCACGTCAACCGCGCCGACCGGCTCGGCAACGGCCAGTACCTGGGCCCCGACCCGTACTTCGACGACCTGTTCTGCGCAGCCGCCGACGCCGCCTACCTCTCCTGCGAGCAGCTCGTGGAGACCGCGGACCTCGCCAAGGCCGGGCCGCCGCAGTCCCTGCTGGTCGGCCGGCACACCGTCACCGGTGTCGTGGAGGCGCCGGGCGGCGCCCACTTCACCTCCTGCGCCCCCGACCACGGGCGGGACGAGGCCTTCCAGAAGCTGTACGCGACCACCCCCTGGCCCGAGTTCGCCGCGCGCTTCCTGGCGGGCCGCACCGAGGACGACTACCGCGGCGCCGTCCGCGCCTGGCACGGGGAGCGGCAGCAGTGGACGTGAACGCACGAGCGGCGGCGGGCCCGGGCGCCGCGGTGAGCCGGGCGGAGTACTGCGTGGTGGCGTGCGCCGAGGAGTGGCGGGGCGCGGGAGAGGTCCTGGCGAGCCCGATGGGGCCGATCCCCTCGCTCGGGGCGCGGCTGGCGCGGCTGACGTTCTCCCCCGACCTGCTGCTGACCGACGGCGAGGCGCTGCTGGTGGGGCCGGGCGGCGAGGTGGAGGGCTGGCTGCCCTACCGGCGGCACCTGGACCTGGTCGCCGGCGGGCGGCGGCACGTGATGATGGGCGCGAGCCAGATCGACCGGTACGGCAACCAGAACATCTCCTGCATCGGCGACTGGGAGCGGCCGGACCGCCAGCTCCTCGGCGTGCGGGGCGCCCCCGCCAACACGGTCAACCACCCGGTCTCCTACTGGGTGCCGCGGCATTCGCGGCGGGTGTTCGTGGAGCGGGTCGACATGGTGTGCGGGGTCGGCCACGACCGGGCGGCGGCCGGTGGTGCGGGCCGCTTCCACCGGCTGGGCCGGGTGGTCAGCGACCTCGGCGTGTTCGACTTCGCGACGCCCGACCGGTCGATGCGGCTCGCCTCCCTGCACCCGGGCGTCGGGGTGGAGGAGGTGCGGGAGGCCACCGGGTTCGCGCTCGCCGTGCAGGAGGACGTCCCGTAC
The DNA here is from genome assembly GCF_003949955.1 of Streptomyces sp. WAC05292. Lineage (NCBI taxonomy): Bacteria > Bacillati > Actinomycetota > Actinomycetes > Kitasatosporales > Streptomycetaceae > Streptomyces > Streptomyces sp. WAC05292. The sequence continues at coordinate 2,864 of NZ_RPSE01000339.1, read as the reverse complement.
ACGCGGGAGCCGACCGCGCGGGAGCTGCGGCTGCTCCGCGAGGTCCTCGACCCGGCGGGGCTGCGCGAGCGGGAAGTGCGGGGCTGAGGGGATGGAGACGGCGCTGACCCGGCTGGTCGGGGTGCGGTACCCGATCGTGCAGACGGGCATGGGGTGGGTGGCGGGGCCGCGGCTGGTGTCGGCCGCGGCGAACGCGGGCGCACTGGGGATCCTCGCATCGGCGACGATGACGGCGGACGGGCTGCGGGCGGCGGTGCGGGAGGTGCGGTCGCGTACGGACGCCCCGTTCGGGGTGAACTTGCGGGCGGACGCCGGGGATGCCGCCGAGCGGGTCCGGATCCTCGTCGAGGAGGGGGTGCGGGTCGCGTCGTTCGCGCTGGCCCCGTCGCGGGAGCTGATCGCCCGGTTGAAGGGCGCGGGCGTGGTGGTGATCCCCTCGGTCGGGGCGCGCCGGCATGCGGAGAAGGTCGCGGCGTGGGGGGCCGACGCGGTCCTCGTGCAGGGCGGCGAGGGCGGCGGGCACACCGGGGAGGTGGCGACGACGGTGCTGCTGCCGCAGGTGGTGGACGCCGTGGACGTCCCGGTGGTTGCGGCGGGCGGCTTCCACGACGGGCGCGGGCTGGTCGCGGCGCTGTCGTACGGGGCGGCGGGGATCGCGATGGGGACGCGGTTCCTGCTGACTTCGGACTCGACGGTGCCGGATCCGGTGAAGGCCCGCTACCTGGCGGCCGGTGTCGGGGACGTGACGGTGACCCGGGCCGTGGACGGGATGCCGCACCGGATGCTGCGCACGGACCTGGTGGCCGGGTTGGAGCGGGCGGGGCGGGCGGGGGCGCTGCTGCGGGCGGTCCGGCACGCGGCGGGGTTCCGGAGGCTGTCGGGGCTGTCGTGGCCGCGGATGGTGCGGGACGGGCTGGCGATGCGGCACGGGCGCGAGCTGTCGTGGAGCCAGGTGCTGCTGGCCGCGAACACGCCGATGCTGCTGCGGGCGTCGATGGTCGAGGGCCGCACCGACCTCGGGGTCATGGCGTCGGGGCAGGTCGCCGGTGTGATCGGCGACCTGCCGTCGTGCGCGGAGCTGGTGGAGCGGATCATGGCCGAGGCGCGGGCGGTACTGGCTCGGCTGGAGGCGCTGGAGGCCTCCGGCGGCGGCCCCGCGGGCTGATTCCCCGGCGGGGCGGCCGGACAGCGGCATGGCCCGTTCGGGTGCCGCCCGGCCGCGGTGCTGCCCCAGGGGGACGGCTCCGGTCGGCTGCCCGGGTGCGCCGCCCCCTCCGACGCGGCTTCGGGCCCGGTGCCGCTCGGCGGGTCGGGGCTCGGCCCCGGTGCCGCCTTCTGCTGCTCAGGCGCCGCCGCGGGCGGTGGGCTGGCGGTCGCCGCCGGAGCGGCGGCGGCCGCCGGAGGAACCGGAGCGGGAGCCGCCGGAGCGGGAGCCGCCGGTGCGGGCCGCGGCCGGGGCGCCGCCCTGGGCGGTGCCGCGGGTGCGGCGCGGCCGGCCGTCCGCGGAGGCCTGCGCGGCGCCCGTCCCGGCCTCGGTGCGTGCGGTGCCGCCGCGCCCGCCGCCCTGGCCGCCGTTCTGGCCGCCGCCCTGGCCGCGTCCGGAACGGCGCCGTCCGCCGCCGCCCTGGCCGGTGCGCTGCTTCGGCGGGGCCGCCGGCTGGGGCACCTCGATGACGACGGGCACGCCGGAGGGCTCCCGGGCGCCGGTGAGGCGGGACAGCTCGTCGTCGGAGGACTTCACCTGCGCGGTGCGCGGGGAGATCCCGGCGTCGGCCATGAGGCGGGACATCTCGCGCTTCTGCTCGGGCAGGACGAGGGTGACGACGCTGCCGGACTCGCCGGCGCGGGCGGTGCGGCCGCCGCGGTGCAGGTAGTCCTTGTGGTCGGTGGGCGGGTCGACGTTGACGACGAGGTCGAGGTCGTCGATGTGGATGCCGCGGGCGGCGACGTTCGTCGCGATCAGCGCGGTGACCTCGCCGGTCTTGAACCAGTCCAGGGTGCGGTTGCGCTGCGGCTGGGAGCGGCCGCCGTGCAGCCCGGAGGCGCGTACGCCCTGGGCGAGGAGGCGCTTGACCATGCGGTCGACGCCGCGCTTGGTGTCGACGAACATGATGACGCGACCGTCGCGGGCGGCGATGCGGGTGGCGACGGCCTTCTTGTCGGTCTCGTCCATCACGTACAGGACGTGGTGCTCCATGGTGGTGACCGCGCCGGCGGACGGGTCGACGGAGTGGCCGACGGGGTCGGTGAGGAACCTGCGGACGAGCTTGTCGATGTTCTTGTCGAGCGTCGCCGAGAACAGCAGGCGCTGGCCGCCGGGCTCGACCTGGTCCAGGAGTGCGGTGACCTGGGGCATGAAGCCCATGTCGGTCATCTGGTCGGCCTCGTCGAGGACGGTGATGGCGACCTGGTCGAGGACGGCGTCCCCGCGGTCGATGAGGTCCTTCAGGCGGCCCGGGGTGGCGACGAGCACCTCGGCGCCGCGGCGCAGCGCGCCGGCCTGCCGGTTGATCGACATGCCGCCGACGACGGTCGCGGTGCGCAGGTTCAGCGCGGTGGCGTAGGGGGCGAGGGCGTCGGTGACCTGCTGGGCCAGTTCGCGGGTCGGTACGAGGACCAGGGCGAGCGGGGCCTTCGGCTGGGCGCGGCGGCCGGCGGTGCGGGCGAGGAGGGCCAGGCCGAAGGCGAGGGTCTTGCCGGAGCCGGTGCGGCCGCGGCCGAGGAGGTCGCGGCCCGCGAGGGAGTTGGGGAGGGTGGCGGCCTGGATGGGGAAGGGCTCGGTGACGCCCTGGGCTGCGAGGGTCTTCAGGAGGGCCTCGGGGAGGTCCATGTCCTCGAACGCGGCGGCCGGCGGCAGCGGGGGG
>NZ_RPSE01000338.1:0-6991 GCF_003949955.1 Streptomyces sp. WAC05292 | reverse complement strand
CCCTGGCCGAGACGGGGCGCCTGCCGCGCGGCGGGATGGGGGCGGCGCCGCCCGGCAGGCGCCCCGTCTCGGCCAGGGCGCGGCGCAGCAGGAACTCGATCTGCGCGTTGGCGCTGCGCAGTTCCTCGCCCGCCCAGCGTGCGAGGGCCTCGTACACCTGGGGGTCGAGGCGGAGCAGCACCTGCTTGCGGGCGGCGCGGCCGCCCGCCGCCCGCTGCCCGGCCGCCCGCTCCCCGCCGGCCCGCCCGGTTCCGCCGGGGGAGTCGGCGCCGCTCACTGGTAGAGCGTTCCCGTGTTCACGACGGGCTGGGCGGCTCGGTCGCCGCACAGCACCACCATCAGGTTCGAGACCATGGCGGCCTTGCGCTCCGGGTCCAGTTCCACGATGTCCTCCTCCGTCAGGCGGTTCAGGGCCAGCTCGACCATGCCCACGGCGCCCTCGACGATCTGCTTGCGGGCCGCGACGACCGCGCCGGCCTGCTGGCGCTGGAGCATCGCCGAGGCGATCTCCGGAGCGTACGCGAGGTGGGTGAAGCGGGACTCGACGATGTGCACGCCGGCCGCCTCGACCCGGTCGTGCAGTTCGGCGGCGAGCTTCTCGGTGATCTCCTCGGCGTTGCCGCGCAGGGAGAGGCCGCCCTCGTCGTGGGCGTCGTAGGGGTACTCGATCGCGATGTGCCGGACGGCCGCCTCGGTCTGCGTCTCCACGAACTCGGTGAAGTCGTCCACCTCGAAGACGGCGCGCGCGGTGTCCGCGACCCGCCAGACGACGACCGCGGCCAGCTCGATGGGGTTGCCGTAGGCGTCGTTGACCTTGAGGACGGCCGTCTCGTGGTTGCGCACGCGGGTGGAGATCTTCTTCCGCGAGGTCAGCGGGTTCACCCAGCGCAGGCCGTCGGTGCGGACGGTGCCGCGGTAGCGGCCGAAGAGCTGGACCACGCGGGCCTCGCCCGGGGCCACCGTGTTCAGCCCGCACATCGCCAGCACCGACAGCAGGGCCAGGGCGATTCCCCCTGCCACGAGCGCCGGTCGGGCGGTGGTCCCGTCCCCCTGTGCCCCGAGGGCGATGAGGCAGGCGCCGCCCGCGACCCCCGCCAGGCCCGCGAGCAGGGCCAGTCCGCCGCCGACGCTGCGCGCCGGGAACTCGCGGATGCCGGTCCCGCCCTCTGTGGTCTTCGTCATGGTATGCCCCGTTCGCTTCGGTGGCGGCCCCCCGTGGGCCTAGCAAAGTGATATCACTTTTGGCGGTTTCCGCAACCCTGGGCGGCCGGTGCGCGTCGGTTCCCTTGATGTGGGTGCTGATTCTCACGTCCGAATTGACCGAAATTGGTCAGGCTTGGCAAACCTTTGTCACAACCTCCGGTGTTAGCTTTCAGAGCTGACGTCGGGGGGGAATTCGAGCGGAGCGGGAGCGATGGGCCGAGCAGATGCGCGTAGGGCGCAGCAGCAGCGCAGCGCGCGGCGGTCGCCGCGCGGGCGCGCGGACGGAAAGGGGCGTGCCGGCAAGCGCACCGGTATACGCCGCTTCTTCACCTGGAAGAAGATCCTCGGGACTTTCTTCGGGTTGATGCTGCTCGGCATGGCGGCGCTCGTCGGCCTCTACTTCTACGTGGAGGAGCCCGACCCGAACGCCGAGGCGACCCTCCAGAGCAACACCTACAAGTACGCCGACGGCACCATCATGGCCCGCGAGGGCAAGATGAACCGCGAGATCGTCACCCTCGACAAGGTGCCCGAGGAGGTCCAGAAGGCCTTCATCGCCATCGAGAACAAGTCCTTCTACGAGGACCAGGGCGTCGACTTCATGGGCGTCGCCCGAGGCCTGTTCAACACGGTCACCGGCCGCGGCAAGGCAGGCGGCTCGACGATCACCCAGCAGTACGTCAAGAACTTCTACCTGACGCAGGACCAGACGGCGACGCGCAAGGTGAAGGAACTGGTGATCTCCCTCAAGGTCGACCAGCGCATGGAGAAGCCGGACATCCTCGCCGGCTACCTGAACACCAGCTACTTCGGCCGCGGCGCCTACGGCATCCAGGCCGCCTCCCAGGCCTACTACGGCGTCGACTCCAGCAAGCTCACCCTGGAGCAGGGCGCCTACCTGGCGGCCCTCCTCCAGGCCCCCAGCGACTACGACTGGGCCAACGCGAGCGAGCGCGGCAAGAAGCTCGTCATGATCCGCTTCAACGGCGTCCTCGACAACATGGTCGAGATGGGCGCGCTGGACAAGGCCAAGCGCGACACCCTGAAGTTCCAGGAGCCGGTCAAGCCCAAGCCCGCCCCCGGCCTCGAAGGCCAGAAGGGCTACCTGAAGCAGGCCGCGGACGCCGAGCTGCGCCGCCAGACCAACATGAGCGCGGCCGAACTCCAGGCCGGCGGCTGGGAGATCGTCCTCAACATCGACCCCAAGAAGCAGGCCGCGCTGGAGAAGGCCGTCAACGACGAGCTGGAGTCCAAGCTCGACCGCAAGGACCGCCCCGTCGACGCCTCCGTCCAGGCAGGCGCCACCTCCGTCGACCCCAAGACCGGCGCCATCGTCGCCATGTACGGCGGCACCGGCATGGCCGACCACTGGGCGAGCAACGCCCTGCGCACCGACTACCAGCCGGGCTCGACCTTCAAGCCCGTCGTGCTCGCCTCCGCCCTGGAGACCAAGGCCGTCACCCAGGACAAGAAGCCGATCACCCCGAACGCGCTCTACGACGGCACCAGCAAGCGCCCCGTCGTCGGCAGCAAGATCCCGTTCAACCCGCAGAACCAGGACAACAAGAACTACGGCGACCCGATGATGACGGTGCAGGAGGCCACCAACTACTCGGTGAACTCCGTCTACGCCCAGATGATCGTCGACGTGAAGCCGCAGAACGCGAAGAAGACCGCGCTCCAGCTCGGCATGAAGGACCGCGAGGGCTGGCCCGAGGACAAGCCGGCCATGTCGCTCGGCACGATGAGCGCCAACACCGTCGAGATGGCCGCCGTCTACGCCACCCTCGACAACCACGGCAAGAAGGTCACCCCCTCGATCATCAAGAGCGCCAAGCACAGCGTCCGCGAGTTCCAGAAGGTCGAGTCCGTCGGCAGCCAGGCGATCACCCGCGAGACCGCCGACACCGTGACCAAGGTCCTCACCGGCGTCGTCAACGACGGCTCCGGCAAGGCCGTCAAGAGCTCCGCGTACGAGGCCGCCGGCAAGACCGGCACCACCGAGTCCAACGTGTCCGCCTGGTTCACCGCGTACACCCCCGAACTCGTCACCGTCGTCGCGATGTTCGGCGAGGAGCCCGGCACCGGCAAGCAGGTCACCCTGACCGGCACCGCGGGCGGCGGCCGCGCCGGCGGCTCCAGCTTCCCCGCCGAGATCTGGAAGACGTACACGCTGGCCGCGCTCAAGGGCGTGAACACCGCGAAGTTCGACCTCTCCGAGGCCGAGATGGGCGCCGTCCAGACCCCGTCGCGCAGCAGCTCCCCGTCGAACTCGCCCAGCTCGACGAGCCCCTCGCCGAGCGGCAGCCAGCTCTCGCCGAGCCCGGACCCGAGTAAGGTCTCGCCGAGCCCGGACCCGAGCAAGAGCTCCGGCAAGCCCGACCCCACCAAGAGCGGTTCGATCAAGCCGGACCCGACGAAGAGCTCCGCCAGCCCGCCGGTACTGCCGCCCTTCCAACAGCAGGGCCAGCCGTGAAAAGGACCGCCGCCCCGCAGCACTGATGCTGCGGGGCGGCGGTCCTTCTGCGGCGGTCCTTCTGCGGCGGTCCTGCCGCGGCGTTCCTCCGGCGGCGGCTGCGTCAGCGGCGGTCGCGCCCGGCGGGCAGCGGCAGCTCGAACCACACCACCTTGCCGCTGCTCAGCCGGGTCGCACCCCAGCGGCGGGCCATCCGGTTCACCAGGAACAGGCCGCGGCCGCCCTCGTCCGTCTCGCGGGCGCGGCGCTGCCGCGGCAGCTGCGGGGAGTCGTCGCCGACCTCGCAGCGCAACACGTCCGTCCGCAGCAGGCGCAGCGTGACGGGCCGCTCCGCGTAGCGGACCGCGTTGGTGACGACCTCGCTGACGAGGAGCTCCACCGAGTCCTCCAGCTCCTCCAGCCCCCAGCGCGTCAGCGCGCGCCGCGCGAAGCGGCGGGCCCGCCCGGGCGCGGTCTCCTCGGGGTCGAGGAACCAGTACGCGACATCGCTCGGCGCGATCCCGTCGAAGCGGGCGGCGAGCAGCGCGATGTCGTCGTCCCGGTCGCCGGGGCCGAGCATGTCCAGGACGTCGTCGCAGAGGGCCTCCAGCGGCGGCGGGTGGTCCAGGCCGGTCAGCTGCGCGGTGGTGGCCAGGCGCTCGCGGAGCTGGTCGATGCCCGTCCACACGTCCCGCAGCCGGGACTCCACCAGCCCGTCGGTGTACAGCAGCAGCGTCGCCCCGGCGGGCGCGTCCAGCTCGACGGCCTCGAAGTCGACGCCGCCGACGCCGATGGGCGCGCCCGGCGGCACCCGCAGCACCTCGGCCCGGCCGCCCAGGTGCAGCAGCACCGGCGGCGGGTGGCCGGCGTTGGCGATGGTGATGCGGTGCGAGACCGGGTCGTAGACGGCGTACAGGCAGGTCGCCATGCGGTCGGAGCCGAGCCGCTGCGCCTGCTCGTCGAGGTGGTGCAGCACCTCGGCCGGCGGCAGGTCGAGCTGGGCCAGCGTCTGCGCGGTGGTCCGCAGCTGGCCCATGATGGCCGCGGACGTCATGGAGTGCCCCATGACGTCGCCGACGACGAGCGCGACGCGGCTGCCGGGCAGGGGTATGGCGTCGTACCAGTCGCCGCCGACCCGGGCGGTCTCCGCGGCCGGCAGGTAGCGGGAGGCGAGCCTGACGCCGGTCGGCTGGGGCAGGCTGTCCGGGAGCATGGTGCGCTGCAACTCGTCGGCGATGTAGGCCTCGCGGCCGTACAGCACGGCCTTGTCGATGCCGAGGGCGGTGTGCGTGGCGAGCTGGGCGGCGACCAGCAGGTCGTTCTGCTCGAACGCGGGCCGCTCCGGGCTGCGCAGGAACACGGCCGCGCCGATCACCCGGCGGCGGCCGCGCAGCGGGGCCAGGATGGCCCGCCGGCCGCGCGGGACGGGGTGCCCGGCGCCCAGCAGCTCCGGCAGCGCGTCCTGTGCGCCCGCGGAGGAGCCGAAGACCGGGCGGACGCCGCGCAGCACCTCGGCGAGCGCCCCGCCGGGCATGATCTCGCAGAGCTCGGCGGCGGGCAGGTCGCCCTGCGGGCCGAGCAGCGGCAGCTGGCTGAAGTCGAGTTCGCCGGCGCCCCCCGCGGCCCCGGCGCCCTCGGCTCCGGTCAGGTCGTCGATCGGCCGGAGCCGGTCGGTGCGGCGCAGCCTTAAAACGACCGGGCCGACGGGCCGCTCGTCGCCGACCGGGAGCGGGTCGCGCAGGTAGACGAGGATGGCGTCGGAGAACGTCGGGACGGTGGCCCGGCACAGGCCGAGCACGATCTCGTCGAGGTCGATGCCGCGGGCGATCCGGCGCGTCGCGGCGCCCACGAAGCGCAGCCGGTCGCCCTCGCGGCGGGCCGGCGACGCGCCTTCGGCGGCGGCCGGGTCGGCGCCCGCCTCCTCGGCGGCGGCGCCCGCTTCCGCGGCGGTGTCGGCGGTGGCGTCCGGCAGCGGCCCGCAGACGTCGTCGGGGCCGGGCGGCGCAGCCTGCGGCGCGGCGGGGGCTGCCTCGGGGGCCGGGCCGGCGGCGGCGCCGGGACCGGTGCCGGCCGCGGTGTCGGGCCGGCCGGAGGCGGGGGCCGCGGCCGAGGCGTTGCGGGCTGCGGCGCCGTCGCGGGTGCGGCGCTGGCGCGGCACGTCGGGGCCGATGCCCCCGTCCGCGTGGGCACGGACCGGGCCGGCGCCGGGAGCTCCCGTGTCGCGCACGCCCTCGGCGGCCTGGGCCGGAGCCTTCCCGTGGCCGAGCTCGTCCGCGCAGCCGCCGCCGGACGCGCCGCTGCCCCGCCCGTCCGCGGCTCCGCCGGCCCCGGCGGGCAGGCCTGGGCCGCCCTGGGGCGGTGCCGCGGCGGCCGCGGCAGGCTGCGGGCCCTCCTGCGAGGTGGGGTACTCCGTCACGCGTGGCATTCCGTCCGTCTGCGCTCGATGTGCGCTGCACTCAACTCGGTCAGTCGCGGTATACCCGCTCAGCGGCGGGGGCACCACCGCCCCGCGGTTCCGCGTCCCGCTCGTTACCTCTCTCCGCGTTGACCTCCCGTCAAGTACCGCGTACTGCGCGTGATTTGCGGCCGGGCGTCAGGTGTGCGGTGCTCAGGGGACCTTGCGGAGGGAGATATTACGGTTCAACCCCGGGGGCGCATCAAGGGTCTCATGAGGTCATATGCGCCGGGGTGCGGTCCCAGTCCTCCGGCAGGACCGGAACCGTCCATGCCGGATCGGGGCGCCAGTCCTCCCACCCGTCCGAGAACGGGGAGCCCCACGCCTTGACGGCCTCCAGCGCGGCCCGGCCGGCCTCCTGCACGCGGCGGGCCTGCTCCGGGCCCATCAGGCCGGCCCGCTGCGCCTGGGCGAACTCGTCCTCGTCGCGCCACGTCCAGGTGCGGTCGGGGTACACGGAGATGTCCAGGAAGTGGTCGACGGAGTCGACGCCGCCCGACCAGCGCGACCGGGGCTCCTCCAGGTTCACGTACCAGCTCTTGAACCGCCAGCCCGGCTCCCAGAACAGCCACACCGACCACGGGTCGGCGGGCCGGGCCAGCTTCAGCACTCCGGTGCCGAACCAGCGGGAGCGCACCGTGGTGCGCGGCGCCGTGTAGCGCGTCGCGAGCGGCTCCTCGTGGACGGGGGTGCCGTCGGCGAGGACCGGCTTGACGCACTCGGTGCCCGGCGCCATCCACACCGCCAGCAGCTCGTCGGTGTCCTCGACCACGGTGACCGGGCGGCAGATGTGGACCGAGCCCGCCAGGCCGCCCGCAGCGTGGTCGCGGTAGCGCCAGAGGACCTGCTCGCCCCGCCCCCACCGGACGCCCTGAGCC
>NZ_RPSE01000337.1:0-7086 GCF_003949955.1 Streptomyces sp. WAC05292 | reverse complement strand
CGCCCGTGCCGCCCCACCCGCCGCCGGGACCGGCAGGGCCGCCGTACGGGTCCCGGTACTCCCCTACGTCCCGCTCGGCCAGCTCCTGCGCCTGCCGGGCCAGTCCGTCCGCCCGCTGCGCCTCCGCCAGAGCGGCCGGCGGATCCGGCTCCGCCAGGGCCTGCGCCCGCTCCAGGTGCCGCCGGGCCTCCGCCAGCCGCGTCCGGGCCTCGCTGCCCACCGCACCGCGGGCCGTCGTCACGTAGTCCGCCGCCGCCCCGACCGCGCTGCGCGCCGTCAGCAGCGCCCGGTCCAGCAGCGCGGCCGCCCGCCGCCGGCCCGACTCCTGCTCCCGGGCCCCGGCCAGGGCCTCGTCCAGGGCCCCGTCCGCCTCCTCGACCCGGCGCAGCGCGTCGAGCGGGTCGTACCGGCCGGCCGCGACCTCCTGCCGCACGGCGGCCGCCACCGCCTCCGCCCGCGCGATCCGCCCGCCGAGGTCCCCGGCGGGCGTCCCCGCCGCGGCCGCGGCGAGCAGCCCGCGCGCGTCGGCGAGGTCCGCGTCGGTCTCCGCGAGCGCCCCGGGCAGCTTCCCCGCGGCCTCCGCGAGCTCCTGCGCCCGCCGCTCCACCGCGTCCACCGAGATCGCCGCCTGGTCCACGGCGCCCTCGGCGGCCCGTACGTGCACGGCGGCCCGGCCGGTTTCCCCCGCCCCGACGGCGGCCCGCGCCCCGTCGAGCTGCTCACCGGCGAACGCCAGCCGGTCCGCGGCCCGTTCGGCGTGGCCGGCGACCGGCGCGGACGCGGAGTCGGCGTACCGGCCGCGCAGTGCCGTCAGCGTCGCCGCGGCCGTCGCCGTGCGCCCCGCGAGGTCCCGCGCCCGCTCCTGCGCGGCGGCCAGCGCCCGCGGGGCGTTGCGCCCCAGGTCGCGCAGCCGGTCGAAGTCCGCCGCCTCCGCGTCCAGGCGCCGGTTCGCCTCGCTGCACCGGGCCACGATCTCGTCGAGCATCCGCCGCCGTGCCGCGTCGTCCTCCGGGTAGGCGTCGTCGAGCTGCTGGCGCAGCCGGAACGCGGCCGTCAGCTCGCCCTCCGCGAACTCCACCGCCCGGGTGAACGGGGCCACCGCCTCGTCGCCGAACTCGGCGGCCGCGAAGCCGAGCTCCTCGGCGGACGTGCGGACCGCGTCGTCCGTCTCCACCAGCAGCGCCCGCGCCCGCGCGTCCAACTGCAGCAGCGGCACCGCCGTCGCCGTCTCCGGCTGCCCGCCCCAGCCGGTCGTCGTCCGGCCGCCGTCCCGCCCTGCCCCGCGGCGGCGCCGGGAGTACGCGTACGCGGCGAGCGCCCCGGCCGCGCCGACGGCGACGACCGGGAGGACCAGGTCCCCCGCCCAGCCCGGAGCCGACCCCGACCCGCCGCCCGGGTCCGCCGGGCCCGGTGTGAGGGGCGGCGCGGTGACGGGCCGGCCGGCGAGCACCGCGTCGTAGCCGTCGGCCGCGCCGATCGCCGCGCCCGCCCAGTCGTGGGCCCGCAGGGCGGGCTCGACGGCCTCGCGGGCGACCTCCGCCAGCTGGTCCTCGGTGAATCCGGAGTCGGTGTCGGCCGAGTAGCCGTAGCGCCGGTCGCCGGTCGCCACCGCGAGGAGCAGGTCGTCCCGCCCGAGGCCGTTCCGCTGCGCGGTGGCGTCGGCCCAGCCCTGCGGGGAGCGCCCGGAGAAGTCCCGTACGTACGCGACGAACAGCTGGATGCGGCGGCGCTCGTACAGCCGGTCCAGCGCGGCGGCGACGGCGGCCTCCCGGCCGCCCAGCGCCCCCACCCGGTCGGTGACCTGGCCCTGCTCCGACAGGCTGACGGGGTCCTCGGCCCGGGCGGCGGACGCCCCGGCCACCGCGCAGCCGCCGAGGGCCAGCAGCGCGGCGCCCAGCGCGAGCCCGGCCCGGGGGCCGGGCCTCCCGGCGGCATTGCGTCTCGACGGGGTCACGCAGGGAGCGTATGACCGCCCCCGGGGCCCCGCGACCGCAGCGCCGCCGCCCCCGCCGGCGGTCCGGAGGGGGCGGCGGCGCGGGCTACTCGGTGTCGGGGCGCCGCCGGAGGATCCTGTTCCCCAGCCATACCAGCGGGTCGTACTTGCGGTCGGCGGTCCGCTCCTTCAGCGGGATCAGCGCGTTGTCGGTGATCCGGATGCCCTCGGGGCAGACCTCCGTGCAGCACTTGGTGATGTTGCAGTAGCCCAGCCCGTGCTCCTCCTGCGCCGTCCGCCGGCGGTCCAGGCCCGCCGCGGCCGCCGCGTCCAGCGGATGCATGTCCAGCTCGGCGACCCGCATCAGGAAGCGCGGTCCGGCGAAGGCCTCCTTGTTCTCCTCGTGGTCGCGCACCACATGGCAGGTGTCCTGGCACAGGAAGCACTCGATGCACTTGCGGAACTCCTGCGAGCGGTCCACGTCGACCTGCTGCATCCGGTACTCGCCGGGCCCGACCCCCTCCGGCGGCACGAAGGCGGGCACCTCGCGCGCCTTGCGGTAGTTGAACGACACGTCCGTCACCAGGTCTCGGACGACGGGAAACGCCCGCAGCGGGGTGATCACGACCGTCTCCGCCCTGTCGAAGACCGACATGCGGGTCATGCACATCAGCCGCGGCCGCCCGTTGACCTCCGCGCTGCACGAGCCGCACTTGCCGGCCTTGCAGTTCCAGCGCACCGCCAGGTCCGGGGCCTGCGTGGCCTGGAGGCGGTGGACGATGTCCAGGACGACCTCGCCGTCGTGCACCTCGACCGTGAAGTCCCTCAGGTCCCCGCCCTCGGCGTCGCCCCGCCAGATCCGGAACCGGGCGTCGTATGTCGTCACCGGGTTCCTCCGAGGATGCCCCGGCCTTCAGGCCGGGGAGGAATCGGACTCCTGCGGAGCAGGGCAGGGGAAGCCGAATCGCCGTCAGGGCGATTCGGCGCGATCCCGGACGGCGGCGCGCTCGCCCTCAAGGCGGTGGACGATCTCGGAGTTGAGTGACCGATGGGCAGCCTTCGCCTGATCGACCAGCCATGCGTGGAGGTCGGCGGGGAGGCGGAGTGTGATGCGTGATTCATGATCCATACCCTTGATCGTAGTGCTAGAGTGACACCATGACGACACCACGAGCGGTGGAGGAGGCCGGGCACGCCCGGTACACCTACCGCCTGCGCGTGTCGTCGACCGCCCTCGCGGGCCTGGAGGTCGAGTGGGCGCGCTGCCGGTGGGTGTGGAACGAGTGCGTGGCCATGTCCCGCAAGGTCCACGCCGCGAACCGGGGCGCCGCCGAGAAGACGACGTGCGGTCCGGCGCAGCTCGACAAGCTGCTGACCGAGGCCCGGCAGTCGATGACCTGGCTGCGTGAGGGTGCGTCCGTCCCTCAGCAGCAGATCATCCGGGACTTCGCCACGTCCCGCGCCAAGGCGCTGGGGGACATCAAGGCCGGTCTGCCGATGCGGCAGCGGGCCGGGATGCCGAGGATCAAGCGCAAGCGCGAGGCCGCGCCGTCGCTGAACTACACCCGCCGCGGGTTCCGCCTCAAGGACCGGCGCCTGTACCTGGCCGGCGGAACCGTCCTGACGGTGGTGTGGTCCCGTGACCTGCCGGCCGAACCGACGTCGGTTCGCGTCTACCGCGACAGCCTCGGCCACTGGTACGCCTCGTTCGTCATCGCCGTCGAGACGCAGCCGCTGCCCGCGACCGGCCGGGCGATCGGCATCGACTGGGGCGTCAGGGAAACAGCGACCACCACCTCTGACGCCCACGACCTCCCCCACCCGCAGCACGGGAGGACCGCCGCGGCGAAACTGGCCCGCTACCAGCGGATGACGGCCCGCCGCGCCACCCCGAAGAACCGGCCCGACACCGCCGGCTACCGCAAGGCCCGCACCGCCGCCGCGAAGGTCTCCAAGCAGATCGCCCGGCAGCGCCAGGACACCGGCCGCAAGTGGGCCAAGGCCGTCGTCCGCGACCACGACGTGATCGCCGTCGAGGACTTCCGCCCGAAGTTCCTCGCCAAGTCCACCATGGCCCGTAAAGCCGCCGACGCCGCGATCGGCGCCACCAAGACCGCCCTGATCGAGATGGGCCGCAAACACGGGCGGGACATCCGCCTCGTGAACCCCGCGCACACCACCATGGACTGCGCGGCGTGCGGAGCGAGAACCAAGCACGCACTGCCCCTTTCGGAACGTACCTACGCCTGCACTACGTGCGGAGCCGTGTCCCCCCGGGACAAGAACTCCGCCCGCGTGATGCTGGTCCGGGCTGGTCTCAACCCGGCTGGTGCTGATCGTGTAAGAGCCGGAGGACCGCTGGTCCCCAGCCAACGTGAGCCAGGAATCCCCGTCCTTTAGGGCGGGGAGGATGTCAATCGGGGAGCTCCTCTTCGGCCAGGTACTTGACGAGTTCTTCCTTCTCGAAGAGCGCCAGCAGGTCGGGGCGGATGGGCTCGGTGCGGACCCGCTCCAGCCGGATCCGGCCTGCGGACGGGTCCGCCGGAGGCGGCTCCACCGGGCGGCACAGCAGGTTCACCGGCCGCCAGTGGCGCTCCATCGCCGGGCAGTCCTCGCGGGTGTGCCCGCCGCGGCTCTCGGTGCGCTCCAGGGCCGCGCGGGCCACGCACTCGCTGACCAGCAGCATGTTCCGCAGGTCCAGTGCGAGGTGCCAGCCGGGGTTGAACTGCCGGTGCCCCTCGACGCCCGCCCGGGCGGCCCGCTCCCGCAGGGAGGCCAGCCTGCGCAGCGCCTCCGCCATCTCGTCCTCGCGGCGGATGATGCCGACGAGGTCGTTCATCGCGCTCTGCAGCTCCTGGTGCAGGGTGTACGGGTTCTCCGCGCCCTCCCGCGCGTGGAACGGGGCCAGGGCCTCCGCCGCGGCGGCGTCCACCTGCTCGGGGGAGACCTGCGGCCGCCGGCCCGGCGCCGCCGCGAGGGCCGCGGCGTGCAGTCCGGCCCGCCGCCCGAACACCAGCAGGTCCGAGAGCGAGTTGCCGCCGAGCCGGTTCGAGCCGTGCATGCCGCCGGCGACCTCGCCCGCCGCGAACAGCCCGGGGACGCCCTCGGCCGCGGCCGTCTCGGAGTCGACCGCGACGCCGCCCATCACGTAGTGGCAGGTCGGCCCGACCTCCATCGGCTCGGCGGTGATGTCCACGTCCGCCAGCTCCTTGAACTGGTGGTACATGGACGGCAGCCGCCGCCTGATCCTCTCGGGGGGCATCCGCGTCGACACGTCGAGGAAGACCCCGCCGTGTGGGGAGCCGCGGCCCGCCTTGACCTCGGCGTTGATGGCGCGCGCCACCTCGTCGCGGGGGAGCAGCTCGGGCGGGCGCCGGTTGCCGTCCGGGTCCTCGTACCAGCGGTCGGCCTCGTCCTCCGTCTGGGCGTACTTGTCCTTGAAGACGTCCGGGACGTAGTCGAACATGAACCGCTTGCCGTCGCTGTTGCGCAGCACCCCGCCGTCGCCGCGCACCGATTCGGTGACGAGGATCCCCTTCACGGACGGCGGCCAGACCATCCCCGTCGGGTGGAACTGCACGAACTCCATGTTCACCAGGGGCGCTCCGGCGAGCAGCGCCAGCGCGTGCCCGTCGCCCGTGTACTCCCAGGAGTTCGAGGTGGTCTTGAACGACTTGCCGATGCCGCCGGTGGCGAGGACCACCGCCGGCGCCTCCAGCACGAAGAAGCGGCCGCTCTCCCGCTCGTAGCAGAAGGCGCCCGCGACGCGGCCGCCGTCCTTCAGGACGCGCGTCACCGTGCACTCCTGGAAGACCTTCAGGCGCGCCTCGTGGTCCCCGTACGCGGCGAAGTCCTCCTGCTGGAGGGCGGTCGCCTTCTGCTGGAGGGTGCGGATCAGCTCCAGTCCCGTCCGGTCGCCGACGTGCGCGAGGCGCGGGTACTCGTGCCCGCCGAAGTTGCGCTGCGAGATCCGGCCGTCCGGGGTGCGGTCGAAGAGGGCGCCCCAGGTCTCCAGCTCCCAGACCCGGTCGGGAGCCTCCCGGGCGTGCAGCTCGGCCATCCGCCACTGGCCCAGGAACTTGCCGCCGCGCATCGTGTCGCGGAAGTGCACCTGCCAGTTGTCGTGCCCGTTGACGTTGCCCATGGAGGCGGCGATCCCGCCCTCCGCCATCACCGTGTGGGCCTTGCCGAAGAGGGACTTGCAGACCACGGCCGTACGGGCGCCCCGCTCGCGCGCCTCGATGGCGGCCCGCAGGCCGGCGCCGCCCGCCCCGACCACGACGACGTCCCACTGCTGCCGGTCGACTTGGGCCATGTCAGAAGATCCTCGGGTCGGTGAAGGCGCCGGTGGCGAGCAGGTACACGTACAGGTCGCAGGCGGCCACGCTGACGAGCGAGGCCCAGGCGAGCTGCATGTGGCGGGCGTTCAGGCGGCTGACCCAGCCCCACAGCCGGTAGCGGACGGGGTGCTTGGAGAAGTGCCTCAGGCGGCCGCCCATGATGTGCCGGCAGGAGTGGCAGGACAGCGTGTAGGCCCAGATGAGGACCGTGTTGAGGAGGAACAGCAGCGTCCCCGCCCCCATGTGGCCCCACGCGTAGTCCGCGTCGCGGAAGGTGAGGACGGTGTCGTAGGTGAGGATCGCGGCGACCGGGACGGCCGCGTAGAAGAAGTAGCGGTGCAGGTTCTGCAGGACCAGCGGGAAGCGGGTCTCGCCGGTGTACCGGGAGTGCGGCTCGGCGACGGCGCAGGCGGGCGGCGAGGCCCAGAAGCCCCGGTAGTAGGCCTTCCGGTAGTAGTAGCAGGTCAGCCGGAAGCCGAGCGGGAAGACCAGGATCAGCAGGGCGGGGGACAGGCCCCACCAGCCGCCGACGAGGTCGAGGTTGGGGCCGCCGCGCATCTCCTCGCAGTTCTCTGCCAGACAGGGGGAGTAGAAGGGGGAGACGTAGGGGGCCGCGTAGTAGTCGGCGTTCGCGAAGGCCCGCCACGTCGAGTAGGCGACGAAGGCGAGCAGCCCGGCCGCCGTGCCGGCGGGGGCCAGCCACCACCGGTCGGTGCGCAGGTGGCGGGCGCGGATCGCGGCGCGGGAGGCGCCGTGGACGCCGGACGGCGGGCGGGGAGGTCGGGTGCCTGTGGCCAAGGGGGACTCCGGGTG
>NZ_RPSE01000336.1:0-7118 GCF_003949955.1 Streptomyces sp. WAC05292 | reverse complement strand
GGGGTGGGGCGTCCCCGGGCAGCGCGGCCTGTGGTCGACAACGGCGCTGATCCCGTGCCGGGACGGGGGTGCATACCGGCACAGTCCTCCCCTGAGCCTAACCCCGTGCGATCGGTCGGCCGACACCGGGTCACGGCCGGGACCGGCGCGGATGGCCGCCGGAGGAAGACCTGATGTTTCATCAGGTCGCTTGACCCGGACTCTTGACTCTCCGCACGGCAGTCGGGATTCTCGACGCACCTTTCGCGCGGGACATGACAACCAACGGGCCGGACACGGCCTTGCGTCCTCGACCGCGCCAGCCGACTCCCGATGACGCGAGTGTGACCATGACCAGACGCCGTCCCGTCCGCCGCCGACCACTCACACTGCTCGCCCTGCTCCTCGCCGCCGTTCTGGCCGTGTCGCTCGGCCCCGCGCCCGGCGCCTCGGCCGACGCCGACTGGTGGGCCCCCACCGCCCGGCCCGCACCCGACTCGCAGATCAACGTCACCGGCGAGCCCTTCAAGGGCACCGACGCCCAGGGGAACGTGCGCGGGTTCGTCGACGCGCACGACCACATCATGTCGAACGAGGGCTTCGGCGGCCGCCTCATCTGCGGCCGGCCGTTCTCCGAACAGGGCATCGCCGACGCGCTGAAGGACTGCCCCGAGCACTACCCCGACGGCACCCTCGCCGTCTTCGACTTCATCACCAAGGGCGGCGACGGCAAGCACGACCCGAACGGCTGGCCGACGTTCAAGGACTGGCCCGCGCACGACTCGCTGACCCACCAGCAGAACTACTACGCGTGGATCGAGCGGGCCTGGCGCGGCGGCCAGCGCGTCCTCGTCAACGACCTCGTCACCAACGGGGTCATCTGCTCGGTCTACTTCTTCAAGGACCGCGGCTGCGACGAGATGACCGCCATCCGCCTGGAGGCGCAGAAGACGTACGACATGCAGGCCTACGTCGACAAGATGTACGGCGGGCCCGGAAAGGGCTGGTTCCGCATCGTCACCGACTCGGACCAGGCGCGCGAGGTGGTCAAGCAGGGCAAGCTCGCCGTGGTCCTCGGCGTGGAGACCTCGGAGCCGTTCGGCTGCAAGCAGATCCTGGACATCGCACAGTGCAGCCGGGAGGACATCGACCGCGGCCTCGACGAGCTGCACCGGCTCGGCGTGCGCAGCATGTTCCTGTGCCACAAGTTCGACAACGCCCTGTGCGGGGTCCGCTTCGACGAGGGCGCGCTCGGCACCGCCATCAACGTGGGACAGTTCCTGTCCACGGGCACCTTCTGGCAGACGGAGCAGTGCACCGGTCCGCAGCACGACAACCCGATCGGCCTGGCGGCGGCGCCCTCGGCGCAGAAGCAGCTCCCGGCGGGCGTGTCGATGCCCTCGTACTCCGCCGAAGCCCGCTGCAACACCCGCGGACTGACCGAGCTCGGCGAGTACGCGCTGCGCGGCATGATGAAGCGGAAGATGATGCTCGAAGTGGACCACATGAGCGTCAAGGCCGCCGGCCGGGCCCTCGACATCCTGGAGTCCGAGTCCTACCCGGGCGTGATCTCCTCGCACAGCTGGATGGACACCGGCTGGCTGGAGCGCCTCTACAAGCTGGGCGGCTTCGCCACCGGCTACATGAACGGCGCCGAGAGCTTCAGCGCCGAGGCCAAGCGCACCGACGCCCTCCGCGACAAGTACGGCGTCGGCTACGGCTTCGGCACCGACATGAACGGCGTCGGCGGCTGGCCCGCGCCGCGCGGGGCGGACACCCCGAACCCGGTGCGCTACCCCTTCCGCAGCACCGACGGCGGTTCGGTCATCGACCGCCAGACGACCGGGCAGCGCACCTGGGACCTCAACACCGACGGCGCCGCACACTACGGGATGGTCCCCGACTGGATCGAGGACGTCCGGATCGTCGGCGGACAGGGCGTCGTGGACGACCTGTTCAAGGGCGCCGAGTCCTACCTGCGCACCTGGGGGGCCTCCGAGCGGCACAAGGGGGGCCTGAACCTCGCCTCGGCCGCGTCCGCCTCGGCGAGCTCCACCGAGTGGAACCCGTTCGTCAGCTACGCGGCCGGCCGCGCCGTGGACGGCAGCCGGTCCAGCCGCTGGGCGAGCGACTGGAGCGACGACCAGTGGCTGGCCGTCGACCTCGGCTCGCCCGCCCTCGTCAAGCGCGTCACCCTCGACTGGGAGCGGGCCCACGGGCGGGAGTACCGGATCGAGGTGTCCGACGACGGCGCGCAGTGGCGGACGGTGTGGTCCACCACCACCGGCGACGGCGGCCTGGACACCGCCCGGTTCGACGGCGTGACCGCCCGGCACGTACGCGTCCACGGCCTCGGCCGCGGCACGCAGTGGGGCTACTCGCTGTACGAGCTCGGCGTGTTCAGCAGCTGACGGCCCCGGGGGCGGCCGGGTCGGCGCATCCGGGCCCGGCCGCCCCGCCGGACCACGCACCGCACGCAGGGACAGGAAGGACCCCCATGCCCCGCAGGCCGCTGGCCGAGCGGCGCCGCCAGCTGACCGAGGCGGCGATCCGCGCGATGGCCCGCGACGGCGTCTCCCGCACCACGACCCGCTCCATCGCCGCCGAGGCCGGGGTGTCGCTGAGCGTCTTCCACTACTGCTTCGACTCCAAGGAGGCGCTGCTGGAGTCGGTGATCGAGACGATCACCGAGCACTACCTGGGGGTGGTGAAGGAGGCCATCCGCCCGCGGGCCACCCTGCGCGAGACGGTGGAGGCGGGCTTCGCCGCGTACTGGGACCACGTGCGCGCCCACCCCGCCGAGCACATGCTCACCTACGAGCTGGCCCAGTACGCCCTGCGCCGTCCGGGCTTCGAGCACCTCGCCCGAAGGCAGCACGAGCTGTACCGCGACGTGTACGCCGCCCTCGTCGAGGAGGTGCGCGGCGCCCTCGGCCTGGAGCTGCGGGTCCCGGTACCGGTGCTGGCGCGCTACCTGGCCGCCATGACGGACGGCCTCACCCTGAACTTCCTCGTCCTCGGCGACGACGAGGCGGCCGCCGGCATCCTCGCCATGGTGACCGAGCACGTCGCGGGGCTCGTCGAGGGCACCGGGGCGCCGCTCCCCGCGCCGCTGCCGGCCGTGTCGGGCCGTCAGTAGGGCCGCGGCGACATCACCACCGGGTCCGCCCCGGGCGCGACCAGGACGCAGCGGGGGACGCCCGGACCGGGCGTGACGCGCACGGTCACCGGCGTCGCCGGCTCGGTGGGGAGTTCCACGCGGACGGCGACGGGCCGGTCGCCGCGGGTGGTGCCGTGGCCGGTCTCCTTGCCGTCGACGAGGAGCTCCACGTCGACGCGGTGCCCCGTCTCGACGGTCGCGCTGACGGAGTGGCCGGCGTGGTCGATGTGGAAGTGGTGGCGTCGTCTCATGGGGTTGCCTCCGGCCGGGCGCACGAGGGGCGGGGCCCTGTGCCAAGGATAGTGGCGCCGTGTGCGGCTCGCAGGCCGCCGACGGGCGGCAGGGGTTTTGGATTGCCGCACGATCCTCAATACGATCCGGCGATGATCACAAGAAAATGGGCGGCGGCCGGGGCGTGCGGCCTGCTGGTCGCGCTCGCGGCCGGGCTGTTCCCGGCGGGCGCGGCGGCCGGCGAACCGGCGGCGAAGGACTCCCCCAAGGTCGAGCTGGTGCTGGACGTCAGCGGCTCGATGCGGGCGACGGACATCGACGGCAAGTCCCGCATGGCGGCCGCCAAGCAGGCGTTCAACGAGGTGCTCGACGCCACTCCGGACGAGGTGCGGCTCGGGATACGCACCCTCGGCGCCGACTACCCGGGGGACGACCGCCAGCTGGGCTGCAAGGACACCAGACAGCTCTACCCGGTCGGGAAGCTCGACCGGACCGAGGCGAAGGCGGCGGTCGCCACCCTGGCCCCGACCGGCTGGACCCCGATCGGCCCCGCCCTGCTCGGCGCGGCGGAGGACCTCAAGGGCGGCAACGCCACCCGCCGGATCGTGCTGATCACGGACGGCGAGGACACCTGCGCTCCCCTCGACCCGTGCGAGGTCGCCCGCGACATCGCCGCCCAGGGGATCCACCTGGTGATCGACACCCTCGGCCTGGTTCCCGACGCGAAGACGCGGGAGCAGCTGGTCTGCATCGCCGAGGCGACCGGCGGCACGTACACCTCCGTCCAGCACACGGCCGAGCTGTCGGGCCGCGTCAAGCAGCTGGTGGACCGGGCCGCGACCCCCGTCGTCACCCCGGTGGCGACCCAGGGCGGAAAGCAGTGCCAGGGCGCGCCGAAGCTCGGTGCGGGCCTGTACACGGACCGCGAGTCGTTCGGCGAGCACCGCTGGTACCAGGTGGACGTCCGGCCCGGCCAGGAGCTGCGGGCCTCGGTGAGCATCGCCGCGGACCGGGCGGTGAACAACGACTACGGGGTCATGCTGCGCGCGGTGACCGTCCACGGGCGGGAGATCGTCCGCGGCTCGGAGGCCGGCGACGGCCGCACCGACCTCGTCTCGACGGGGCTGCGCTATCCCAAGGGCGAGGCGGACGGCGAGGACGCGGACGGCAAGCCGGCCGCGGAGACGGTGTGCCTGCAGGTGAGCAACTCCTTCTCGGCGCCGGCTTCCGTCAAGACCACCCCGGGCATGCCGGTCGAGCTGGTGATCGACCTGGTGGACGGCCCCGACGGCGCCTCCGACGCCGCCTCGTTCGGCCTGGGCCGCGGCTGGTGGCTGCTCGGCGTGCTGGCCCTGGCCGGACTGCTCGCGGGCCTGGTGTGGGGCTGGATCTCCCGCTGGCGTGTCTCGGTCTGGA
Source organism: Streptomyces sp. WAC05292 (assembly GCF_003949955.1). NCBI lineage: Bacteria > Bacillati > Actinomycetota > Actinomycetes > Kitasatosporales > Streptomycetaceae > Streptomyces > Streptomyces sp. WAC05292. Next base: position 2,332 of record NZ_RPSE01000336.1, on the reverse strand, counting down.
GGACGAACTGATGCGTACCGTACGGATGCTCACCGCCGCGGCACTGGCCGCGGGCGGCCTGCTCGCCGCGTCCGGCGCGGCGGCCGCCGACTCCCCTTCCGCGAGCGCGGGTCCGGGCGGCGGCGGGGCCGCCGGACCGACCGAGGCCGGTACGGCGTTCCGCACGGCGGTGCCGGTCAAGCCGGGCCAGCGGGCCACTGCGGAGGCCTCGACCGGCGACTACCTGTACTGGGTGCTGCCGCTGGACTCGGGGCAGCGCGCCACGGTCAAGGCGTCGGTGAAGCTGCCGCCCGCGGCCTCCCGGCACGCCGCCTCGACCTGGCGGATCGACGTGTACGACGGGCTGCGCCGCCGGCAGGCCTGCACGTACGGCGCGCAGAGCGCGACCGCCGCAGCGGACGCTGCCGCGGTGGAGCTGTCCTGCACACTGCGCACGGTGCGCCCCGGCGCGGAGCCGTGGGCCCACGACCCGCTGCCCGGCAGCTACTACGTGCGGCTGACGGCGGCGGAGGTGGCGAAGGAGGACCTCGGCCAGCCGGTGCGGGTGGAGGTCTCCGCCGAGACCCGCGACACCGGCGGCGCCTTCGCGGTGGACGGGGCGCTGGCGCAGCCGCTGGTACCCGGCGCCACGGCCCGGCTCTCGGCCGAGGCCGGGAGCGGCGAGGCGGGCTCCGCCGGCAGGGACCGGCCCGCCGCGGTGGGTGAGCCGGACGGCGGCTGGTCGGGCGGCCGCTGGTCCGACCGCTGGGTGTGGACCGCCGCGGGCGGCGTACTGGCGGCCTTGGCGGGCGTGTTCGGGTACTCCGTGACCCGCGGGCGGGGCCGCCCGCCGCACGTGCCGCGGGGCTGACGCCCGCCCCCGGCACCGGCGGGCGCCCTACACCGGGTGCCCGCCGGCGTCGGTGGTGTCGGCCTGGGTGGAGAACTTGGAGAGGAACACGTCGTAGAGGCCGTCGGGGCGGCGGGTCATGGTGGCGCCGTCCTGCCAGGTGCCGTTCTCGTCCCACCACCGGCTGCCGGCCGGATCGCCCTGGTTCTGGTGGATGTTGTGCATGCCGAGCCCCTCGTCGAAGGGCTCGCCGAAGACGAGGACCGGCCGGCCGGGGACGAGGATCGGCTCCAGCGCCGCGGAGGCCTCCAGGTGGCTGCCGGCGGTCCAGGGGCGGGGCGGGTCGATCCGGTCGAGGATCCGCTGCACCCACCCCGGGGGACGGCGTACGAAGAGGCATCCGGTGCGCTCGGCCAGGGCGGGGTGGCGCTGGTAGTCGATCGCGCCGGATCCGGAGGCGGTTGCCAGGTCGTGGTAGCCGGGGGACGGCGCGTCCACGGGCTCCAGCACCGAGGGGTGGAGGGTGAACACCTTCCACTGGACGCCGACCGCGGACTTCTTGCTGTCCACGTCGACGGCGCACGCGTAGCGGCCTTCCGGGGTGTCCACCTCCAGGTGGACGTGGTACCAGCGGCCCTGCGCGTCGGGCCGGTCGCGGAAGTGGCGGTGCAGCGTGCCGGACAGCACGCCGTAGTTCTCCAGGGGCATGCGGCCAGTGAACCACCCGCCGGCCGACCCCGCGGTCAGGGCGGCCCGGCGATCTCCTTCCAGTGGGCGGTGCGGTCGCACCAGCGCTGAAGGAGGACCGGGTCGTGGCCGACGGCGAGCAGGCCCGCGCCGGTGTCGGCCCGGTACTCCTCGACGACGGCGACCAGGGCCGCGGTCGTGGAGGCGTCGAGCATGGCGGTCATCTCGTCGCAGACGAGCCAGCGGGGCCGCAGTACCAGGGCGCGGGCCAGGCAGGCCCGCTGGAGCTGGCCGTCGCTGACCTCGTGGGGGCGCCGGTCGAGGAGGTCCGCGCCCAGGCCGACCCGCTCGGCCAGCCCGGCGACGGCGCCGGCCGCCTCGGCGCGCCGGCCGGTGGCGCGCAGGGGTTCGGCGACGAGGTCCCGCAGCCGCATCCGGGGGTCGGCGGCGAGGCGCGGCTGCTGGAAGACGACGCCGACGGCGGTGCGCAGGGAGCGCGGGGCGCGGTGGCGGAAGCCGGTCGCGGTGTGCCCGTCGATGCCGACGGTGCCGCGGTCGGGGCGGTGCAGGAGGGCGGCGACCCGGGCGAGGGTGGACTTGCCGCATCCGCTCGGGCCGAGGAGGCCGAGGGATTCGCCGGGGCGCAGGGTGAGGCGGGCGCCTTCGACGACGGGCCGACCCCGCTCGTATCCGGCGGTGATGTCGCGGAGTTCAAGCATGGTGGCAGGCCACCCCCGAGGCGGGTGCGGGCAGTTCGGCGCGGCAGCGGGCGTCGGCGTCCGGGCAGCGGGCGGCGAAGGCGCAGCCGGGCGGGAG
>NZ_RPSE01000335.1:0-7139 GCF_003949955.1 Streptomyces sp. WAC05292 | reverse complement strand
GGCCTTCTCCGAGGGTCCGTAGTAGCGGGGGGCCTTTGCCAGGGCCGCCGGGGCCTGGCTAACTGGTGATGTCGCCACGGCGGCCCGGGCCCACAGCCCGCCGCCCGATGAGCCCCTCTCCCCCGTGTGAGTGACTCACGCATGCCTCCTGCATGCGGCGGCCGCACCCCGTCCCCTACGGAAGGCTCTCCGTGTCCATCTCCGTCATCCGCCGCATCGCCGCTTCCAAGAAGACCCTCGCGGGTACCGTCGTCGGCCTTGCCGCCGCCGGTTCCATGCTGGCCGCCGTTCCCGCGCAGGCCGCCCCGACGAGCGCCAAGGCGATCGCCCAGCAGATGATCAAGGACCCGGCCCAGTTCGCCGCCTTCGACAAGATCATCTCCCACGAGAGCGGCTGGGACCACACGGCCACGAACGCGTCCTCCGGCGCGTACGGCCTGGTCCAGGCCCTGCCGGCCTCGAAGATGGCCTCGGCCGGCTCCGACTGGAAGACGAACCCGGCCACCCAGATCAAGTGGGGCCTGGACTACATGAACGAGCGCTACGGCTCCCCGGTCGGCGCCTGGAACTTCTGGCAGGCCAACCACTGGTACTAAGCCGCGGCAGCACCGCCCGGCCCGACACCGCACCGCCGCCCCGGCTCCACGCCGGCGCGGCGGTGCGGTGCGGTGCGAAGGCCCCGGTGGCCGGCCTCCCCAGGCCGGCCGCCGGGGCCTTCGGCTTCCCATCCCAGTGGGCTCTCGGTGTCACAGCCGCTGGATGATCGTGCCGGTCGCCTGCGCGCCTCCGGCGCACATGGTGATCAGCGCGAACTCCTTGTCGCGGCGTTCCAGCTCGTGCAGCGCGGTGGTGATCAGCCGGGCGCCGGTCGCGCCGACCGGGTGCCCGAGCGCGATGGCCCCGCCGTTGACGTTGACCTTGTCGAGGTCCTGCTCGAAGACCTGCGCCCAGCTGAGGACGACGGAGGCGAAGGCCTCGTTCACCTCGACGACGTCGATGTCCTTCAGGGACATGCCGGCCTTGCCGAGCACGGCCCGCGTCGCGTCGACCGGCCCGTCCAGGTGGTAGTGCGGGTCGGCCCCGACGAGCGCCTGCGCGACGATCCGCGCGCGGGGCTTCAGCTTCAGGGCGCGCGCCATCCGGCGGGAGGCCCACATCAGCGCGGCGGCCCCGTCGGAGATCTGCGAGGAGTTCCCGGCGGTGTGGACCGCGGTCGGCATGACGGCCTTGAGTCCGGCGAGCGCCTCCATGCTCGTGTCGCGCAGCCCCTCGTCCCGGTGCACCAGCCGCCACATGCCCTGCCCGGCGGCCTGCTCCTCCTCGGTGGTGGGGACCTGCACGGCGAACGTCTCGCGCTTGAACCGCTCCTCGGCCCAGGCGGCCGCGGCGCGCTGCTGGGAGAGCAGGCCGAGCCGGTCGACGTCCTCGCGGGACAGGCCCCGGCGGCGGGCGATGCGCTCGGCGGCCTCGAACTGGTTGGGCAGGTCGACGTTCCACTCTTCGGGGAACGGCTTGCCGGGCCCGTGCTTGGAGCCGGCGCCCAGCGGGACCCGGCTCATCGCCTCGACGCCGCAGGCGATCCCGATGTCGATGACGCCGCCGGCGACCATGTTCGCCACCATGTGGTTGGCCTGCTGGGAGCTGCCGCACTGGCAGTCCACGGTCGTCGCCGCGGTCTCGTACGGCAGGCCCATCGCGAGCCACGCCGTGCGGGCGGGGTTCATGGACTGCTCGCCGGCGTGGGTGACGGTCCCGCCGACGACCTGCTCGACGCAGTCGGGCTGGATGCCCGTGCGGGCGAGGAGCTCGCGGTAGGTCTCGCCGAGCAGGTACGCGGGGTGCAGGTTGGCGAGGACGCCCCCGCGCCTGCCGATCGGCGTGCGTACGGCTTCGACGATGACGGGTTCCGCGGCCATGGGATCGTCCTCTCCTGCGCAGCGCTGCCGGCACGGCGGGACCGGGCGGGCCGTTCCCGGCGCCCCGCCCGCACCCCGAAATTGGTACGCGTTCTAGTTCTCTCCCCGAAGTCTTATGACCCGCGGCCCCGGCACGCAAGGGTCTTGCATCCGGCCTCCACGGATTCCACACGCAACCGGCCGCGCGCGGACCCTTGCCACTTCCGGAGCCCGTCACTACCTTCTGCCCAATTGCTGATGGGCCGTCAGACTTGGAGTGCCGCGATGACCTGTCCCGCGCTGCCCGAAGGCTTCGACGCCACCGACCCCGACCTCCTGCAGGAGAGGGTCCCCCTCCCGGAGTTCGCGCGGCTGCGGCAGACGGCCCCGGTGTGGTGGTGCCCCCAGGAGCCCGGCACCACCGGCTTCGACGACGACGGCTACTGGGCCGTGACCCGGCACGCGGACGTCAGGTACGTCTCCACGCACCCCGAGCTGTTCTCGTCGACCACCAACACCGCGATCATCCGCTTCAACGGCGGCATCGCGCGCGAGCAGATCGACGCCCAGCGGCTGATCATGCTGAACATGGACCCGCCCGAGCACACCCGGGTGCGCCAGATCGTCCAGCGCGGCTTCACGCCGCGGGCCGTCCGCGGCCTGGAGGGCGCCCTGCGCGAGCGGGCGCGCCGCATCGCGGAGCAGGCCCGCGCCACGGCGGCGGCTGCGGCTGCGGCGCCGGGCGGGGACCGCGCGGACGGGGGTTTCGACTTCGTCACCCGGGTGGCCTGCGAACTCCCCCTCCAGGCCATCGCCGAACTGATCGGCGTACCCCAGGAGGACCGGCTGCGGATCTTCGACTGGTCGAACAAGATGATCGCCTACGACGACCCCGAGTACGCCATCACCGAGGCGGTCGGCGCCGAGGCCGCCATGGAGCTCATCGGCTACGCGATGCACATGTCCGCCGCCCGCAAGGAGTGCCCCGCCGAGGACATCGTCACCCGGCTCGTCGCCGCCGAGGGCCAGGGCAACCTCAGCAGCGACGAGTTCGGCTTCTTCGTCCTCCTCCTCGCCGTCGCCGGCAACGAGACGACCCGCAACGCCATCAGCCACGGCATGCACGCCTTCCTCACCCACCCCGAGCAGTGGGAGCTCTACAAGGCGACGCGGCCGGCGACGGCCGCCGAGGAGATCGTCCGCTGGGCCACGCCCGTCGTCTCCTTCCAGCGCACCGCCGTCCGCGACACCGAGCTCGGCGGGCAGAAGATCCGGGCCGGCGACCGGGTCGGCCTGTTCTACGCCTCCGCCAATCACGACCCGGAGGTCTTCACCGACCCGGACTCCTTCGACATCACCCGCGACCCGAACCCGCACCTGGGCTTCGGGGGCGGCGGCCCCCACTTCTGCCTCGGCAAGTCCCTGGCCGTGATGGAGATCGACCTCATCTTCAACGCCGTCGCCGACCACCTCCCCGACCTGCGGCTGACCGGCCCGGCACCGCGCCGGCTGCGGGCCGCCTGGCTCAACGGCATCAAGGAGCTGCGGGTCAGCCACCCCTGACCGCGGGTCCGGGCGGGGCGGTCCGGGACGGCGTACGGAGACGATCTCGACAAGCTGCGGTAACGGCACGCCATCGATGCCTTCCCGGCCATTGTGGCGGCGGCGGGGCGGGGCCCAGACTGCGCGGATGAACCTCCAGGACAGCGGAACGCATGCCGGCGTGGAGGCCCGCTGGCAGCGCCTGCCGACGACGTGGCGGCTGATGGTGGAGCGCGGCGGCTCCCAGGCCGCCGCGGGCCGGGGCGTCCTCGCCCTCATCGAAGCCGCCGCCGCGCAACCGGAACTGCGCCGGCTGTACCCGTTCACCAGTCGCTGCGTCCTCCGCTTCGGCTCCCGGGGATGCGTGCCGACCGAGGCGGACGCGCCCGCCCTGGAGCCGACGCGGGACGGCCGCTTCCGCGTCCTGAGCCCCAGCCTGCAACGCGTCATCGGCGAAGCCGACTCGGCGCAGGAGGCGGTGGCCCTGGCCGTCGCCCAACTCCCCCCGCGCTCCGCCTGAACGGGCCGCGCCGCGTCGGCACGTACGCGTACGGGGCCGCGCTGACCCCCGTACGGGCGTACGGGGGTCAGCGCGGACTCCCCCGAGTGGCGGACTCCGCATGCCTGCCGGACCATGACAGGACGCGGCGATCCACCCGCGGGGGCGCCGGGGCCGTTGCGTCCCGGCGCCCCCGCGGCTCCGCGTACGGCCGGCTCCGCTGCGGCCGGCTCCGCTCACGGCCGCGGCGGTACCGCCCGGAAGGGGCCCGGCTCCCCTACCTCTCGCAGCGCCCCAGCACGACCACGTACGTCCCCGCGTCGGACGCCCCGGCGCCCCGGCGCTCCGCGGCGCCGCCCCTCGGCGCGATGCCGAACTCGGTGAGCGAGGGATCCCGGATGATCTCCGCGTGGCCGCCGGTGCTCCGGTTGAGCCACCAGTCCACGGCTGCGCGGGGCGTTCCCGCGCCCGCCCACCCGTTGTAGGTGATCTCGTAGCCGCTCCACGACCGGCCGCCCCGGCAGTATCCGGCGTCGCGGACCCGGTTCACGATCTGCTCGCCGCCCGTGCCGGCGGCCTGCGGGTTGCGGTGCGGGTCCCGCCTGTCGTCCGGGTCCTGCGGGTTCGGCCACCACTTCTGGGCGAGGGCCGCCGCCACGTGCCGGTTCGCCGCCTCCCGCAGCTCGCCGGAGTCCGCCAGCTCCCGCAGCCCGAGCCGCCGGCGCTCGGCGTTGATCAGGCAGTGCACGCCCGCGGTGGCGGGCAGCACCCCGTACCCGAACCGGCCGGGGTCGGCGGGCGGGGGCCGGTCGTAGGCGTCGGCGCCCAACCCCTCGCAGTGCTCCCACGGCTGGGCCGCGGCGCTTCCGGCCGCGGCGGCCGGCAGCGGCGGGCCCGCCGGCGCGGCGGCCGCGGCGGCGGCGGCGAGCAGGACGGCGGCGGGGGCGCGCCGGATGCGCATGCCCATGGCAGTGCCCGTCTCTCCCCGAGTCGGATGTCCGAGCCGCCGACGGTGGATGCCCCGACGGCGTCCGGCCTGAACCTGCCTCCCCCGGCGCCCGGTTGCCCGAACCACGCCCCCCGGGCACGCTCCGGTGCACCACCCTCCATGGTGCGCCCCGGCCCCGGGGCCCGCCATCCGGCCCGCGGGCGGGCGTCGGAGGGGGCCGAAGCCGGGGGCCCAGGGGGCCGGCCTACGGTCGGGCGGCGGCGCGTGACCCGGCCCCGGCGGCCGGTTCGGCCCCGCCACCGCCGGGCGGGGCGCCCTGCGCCGGCAGTCGCACCCGGAGCCGCCGCGGCCCGGACAGCACGTGCACCAGCCCGAACCCGGCGCCGACGACCGCCGCGCCGCCGACCGCGTCCAGCACCCAGTGGTTGGCCGTCGCGACGATCGCGCACACCGTGATCAGCGGGTGCAGCGCCCCGAGCAGCTTCTGCCAGGCCTTCGGCGCCAGGACGACGACCACGATCCCGCACCACAGCGACCAGCCGAAGTGCAGCGACGGCATCGCCGCGTACTGGTTGGAGATGGCCGTCATCGCCCCGTACTGCGGGTTGGCGAGGTCCTGCGGCCCGTGCACCGTGTCGACGAAGCCCATGCCGGGCATCAGGCGCGGCGGTGCCAGCGGGTACAGCCAGAACCCGGCGAGGGCCAGGACGGTGGCCAGCCCCAACGAGGCGCGCGCCCAACGGTAGTCGCCGGGCCGGCGCCAGTAGAGCACGCCCAGGATCGACAACGGCACCACGAAGTGGAACGACGTGTAGTAGAAGTTGAAGAACCCCTCCAGCCACGGCGTCGCCACCACCGCGTGGTTGACGGCGTGTTCGATGTCGATGCCGAGCGCCCGCTCGACTGCGTGGATCTGCCCGCCGTTGTCCTCCGCGACGCTGCGGGAGGCGGGCGCGGCGGCCCGGATGTGCGAGTAGACCGAGTACCCGACCCGTATCAGCAGCAGCTCCAGCAGCAGGTTCGGCCGGGTCAGCACCCGCCGCCAGAACGGCAGGAGCGGGATCCGCGACCAGCGCGCCGCCGCCGGACGCCCGTACTCCGTCGGCACCGGCGCCCGCCAGTACGGGGAGCTGCGCGGCAGGAACGGCACGGCGCAGGCCGCCGCGAGCGCCGCCAGCAGCAGCACGTTGTCCCGTACGGGCGCCAGCGCGGCCATGTTCGGCAGCAGCACCGCACTCGGCAGCGTCGTCGCCAGGACCACCGCGACGGGCCACACCCGCCGGTCCGCGGCCCGCGCCCCGACCCGGCCCGCCACCGCCAGGAGCACCCACAGCAGCTGGTGCCGCCACCCCGTCGGCGCCACGGCGACCGCGACGCACCCGGTGACGGCCGCCGCGAGCAGCACCTGCCCGTCGCGGGCGTACCGCACGGCGCGCCGCAGCCCCGCCCAGACGATCGCGGCGGCGAGCGCCGCGTACAGCACGACCTCGCCGGGCCCGGACAGGCCGAGCCGCAGCAGCGCCCCGTGCACGGACTGGTTGGCGAGCGCGTCGGGGGCGCCGCCGAGGCCGCTGCCGGCCAGGTGGTGCGCCCAGTACGCCCAGGAGTCGCGCGGCAGGGCCGCCCAGGACAGGGCGGTGGCCGCGGCGAACGTCGCGGCGGCCGCGCCGGCGGCGGGGCGGCGGCCGGTCCGCCACAGCAGCGGGGCGAACAGCAGCAGGGCGGGCTGGAGGGCGGCGGCGAGCCCGACGAGGAACCCGGCCGGACGGTCGGCGGGTACCCGGAACAGCGCCAGGAGGACGAGCAGCACGGGCAGGGCGGGCAGGACGAGCAACGCGCTCCGGCCGGACGCGGCGGCTTCGCGGACGGGCAGGGAGACCATCATCAGGCCGACCAGCGCGGGCGCGGCGAGGAGGGCGGTGCGCCGCGGGACGGGGTCGGGCAGGCCGCGTGCGGCGACCAGCCCGACGGCGGCGACGGTCAGCAGCGACGCGCAGGTCCACAGGACGCCGAGGGAGGGCGGCGGGGCGAGTCCGAGGAACGGCTTCAGGACCAGTGCGGCGAAGGGGGTGCCGGGAGTGGCCAGGCTCCCCGCGGTGACCCGCGCCAGTGCCGTGTGGGTGACGAGTCCCCTCACCAGCCTGTTCGACCGCAACTGATTCCCCCTTATCTACAACCCTGATCGCGGGTGCCCCACCTGGACGGGGACGGCTCTGGTACGGGCTCCCGGCCCGCGGGCCCGGATCGGGAAGGA
>NZ_RPSE01000334.1:0-7150 GCF_003949955.1 Streptomyces sp. WAC05292 | reverse complement strand
GGCCCCGCCCGCGGGCCCGTCGAACGCCGCCCCGTGCCCGGCGATCACCCCGTAGGCGCGCGCCCCGCGTTCCCGCGCCCGGGCGGCGTCCTCCAGGACGAGGTGCGCCCCGCCCTCGCCGACCACGTACCCGCTCGCCTCCCGGTCGAACGGCAGGTAGGCGCGCGCCGGGTCGGGCTCGGTGCTCAGCCCGCCGCCCGCGAGGTGCGCGGCCCACCCCCACGGGCACAGCGAGGAGTCGATGCCCCCGGTGACGACGAGGTGGGCGCCCTTGCGGATCTGCCGGCGGGCGTGCGCGGTCGCGTCAAGGCCTCCGGCCTGCTCGGTGACGATGACGCCGCTGGCGCCGCGCAGCCCGTGCCGGATGGAGATCTGCCCGCTGTTGACGGCGTAGAACCAGGCGAAGGACTGGTACGCGCTGACGTGCCGGCCGCCGCGGCTCCACAGCGCCTCCAGCTCGCGCTGCCCGAACTCGAACCCTCCGGCGGAGTTGGCGGTGACGACGCCGGCCGCGTAGTCGGGCAGGTCGGCGGGGTCGGCGCCGGCGTCGTCGAGGGCCTCCTTGGCGGCGGCGAGCGACAGGCGGGTGACCCGGTCGGTCTGCTGGAGGAGCCGGCTCGGGACGTGCTCCTCGTCGACGAACCCGGGCACCTCCCCCGCGAGCCGCACCGGGTAGGGGGAGGCGTCGAAGCGGGTCAGCGGGCGGATGCCGCTCTCACCGCGGAGTACGGCGGCCCACCAGGCCTTCAGGCCGAGGCCGTTGGGGGCGGCGACGCCGATCCCGGTGACGGCGGGGGCGGCGGGGGCGGTGGCTGCGGTGGCTGCGGTGGTGCTCATCGGTCAGTCCTCGGCCTTCGGGGTGAGTCCGGGGTCAGTCAGGATCATGGCGCTCTGGAAGCCGCCGAAGCCGCTGCCGACGGTCAGGACGGCGTCGGTGCGCCGCGAGCGGGCGGTGAGCGGGGTGTAGTCGAGGTCGCAGGCCGGGTCCGGCTCGTGCAGGTTCGCGGTCGGCGGGACCGTGTCGTGCTCGATGGCGAGGGCGCAGGCGGCGACCTCCAGCGCGCCGATGGCGCCGAGGGAGTGGCCGATCATCGACTTGATGGAGCTGACGGGCACCTCGTACGCATGCTGCCCGAGGGCCCGTTTGAAGGCCTCCGTCTCGTGCTTGTCGTTCTGCTTGGTGCCGGAGCCGTGCGCGTTGACGTAGTCGATCCGGTCGGGCGCGAGGCGCGCCTCGTCGAGGGCGGCGGTGATGGCGGCGGCCATCTCCACGCCGTCGGGGCGCAGTCCGGTCATGTGGTAGGCGTTGCTGCGCGAGGCGAAACCGGCGATCTCGGCGTAGATGTGCGCGCCGCGGCGGCGGGCGTGCCCGTACTCCTCCAGGACGAGGACGGCGCAGCCTTCGCCGAGGACGAAGCCGTTGCGGGTGGCGTCGAAGGGGCGGGATGCGGTCGCCGGGTCGTCGTTGCGGGTGGAGGTGGCGCGGATCGCGTCGAAGCAGGCCGCGGTGATCGGCGTGATGGGTGCTTCGGTCGCGCCGGCGAGCATGGCGTCGGCGCTGCCTTCGCGGACGAGGTCGACGGCGTGCCCGATCGCGTCGAGGCCGGAGGTGCATCCGGTGGAGACGAGCGCGACGGGCCCCTGGGCGTCGGCGGCGCGGGCCACTTCGGCGGCCATGGAGCTGGGCACCAGGTAGTCGTGCAGGTGGGGGACGGCCTTGGTGTGGTCGACGAGGCGGCGCGTGCCGCGCTCGCTGACGACGCCGTACTCGGCGTCGAGCCCGGTGGTGCAGCCGAGGGCGCTGCCGAGCGTGACGCCGGTGCGGACGGGGTCGAGGGCGGCGCCCGCGTCGGCGACGGCCTCGCGGGCGGCGGTGAGGGCGAACTGGGCGGCGCGGTCGAGGCGGGCGCACTCCTCGGCGCTGAAGCCGTGGGCGAGGGGGTCGAAGTCGGCCTCGGCGGCGACGCGGGAGCGGAAGGAGGAGGCGTCGAAGAGGCTGATCGCGCGGGTGGCGGTACGGCCCTCGGTGAGCAGGGACCAGAACTCCCGGGTGCCGGGCCGGCCGGGGGCGACGACTCCGATGCCGGTGATGACGACGCGCCTCATCGCGTCCCTCCCTGCTCCCGATCCTGCTGCTGTCGCTGTGCTTCCTGCTGTTGCTGTTGCTGTTGCTGCTGCGCGCGGCCGCGCCGGACGACGCGGGCGGCCCGGCCGAGGAGGCGCGGCAGCTCGCGGTCCCGGACGAAGAAGTGGCCGCCGGGCAGGGTCCGCTGCACGAAGCGGCCGGTGGTCCAGTCCCCCCACGCGGCGAGCGCGTCCGCGTCGGCCAGGCGGTCGTCGGCGCCGCCCACGGCGAGCAGCGGCACGTCGACGGGGCCGTCGGCGGCGGCGCGCAGCGCCAGGGCGAGGCGCAGGTCGTCGCGGAGGACGGGCATGACGTGCCGGTGCCACACGTCGCCGGGCCGGGCGTCGGGCGGCGCGGCGCCGTACCGGTCGAGGACGGCGAGGAGTTCGGCGTCGGGCAGTTCGGCGGCGGCCGCGAGCACGGCGGGCGTGCCGGGCGGCGGGCAGGCGCCGACGGCGAGCAGCGCGGGCTGCGGCAGGCCGGTCTGCCGGAGGGCGCGGGCGACGGTGTAGGCGATGGTCGCGCCGAGGCTGTGCCCGTACAGGACGTACGGGACACCGGGCTCGTCGGCGATGTGCTCGAACAGCGGTCCCAGGTCGGCGAGGAGCGCCTCGCGGGTGGTGACGCGCGGCTCGCGGCGGCGCCGGTCGCGGCCGGGCAGCGGCCAGGCGATGGTGTCGACGCCGCTGCCCGTGCTCCGGCTCCAGCGCCGGAACGCGGAGTCCCCGGCCCCTGCGTGCGCGAAGCAGTGCAGTCGTACCGCCATCTCCACCCTCCCCGTTCCGCGATGTCGTCCCGACCCTCGCGGAAGCCGCTGGAGACCTGCTCGAACCCCGCTGCGCGCCTGCTGGACCGGCACCGCGCGCGGCCCGGCGCGGCGGCACGGCAGGAGCGGGGCGGCAGCGGCTTTCGGCGGCGGCTCTCGGCAGCGGCGGCGGGTGCCGGGCCGCTAGGCGGCGTACAGGTCGAACGTGGACACGCGGCGCGGTCCGGCGATCACGTCGAGGGCAGGGTCGACGGTCAGCATCGCCTGGTGCAGCCGCTGCAGCTGCGGCGACGGCTCCACGCCCAGCTCGTCGATCAGCCGGGCGCGCAGCCGGCGGTAGACGTCGAGCCCGGTGGCCTGCCGGCCCGAGCGGTACAGCGCGACCATCGCCTGCGAGTGCAGGCCCTCGTGCTGCGGGTGCCGGGCGATCAGCTCGGCGAGCTCGGCCAGGAGTTCGGTGTGCCGGCCGAGCCGCAGGTCGGCGTCGATGCGCCGCTCGACGGTGACGAGGCGGCTCTCCTCCAGCCGCATGACCTCGATCTCCAGGATCGGGCCGACCCGCACGTCGACGAGGGCCGGGCCCTGCCATATGGCGAGGGCCTTGCGCAGCATGTCGGCGGCCTGCTCGTCGTCGCCCGCCTCGAAGGCGCTCTGGCCGCCCGAGACGAGCGTCTCGTACTCGTGGACGTCCACGGACTGCGGCTGCACCTGGAGCAGGTACCCGCCGTGCCGGGTCGCGAGGACGTCCTTGGCGCTGCCGGGCGTCCCGGGGCCCATGGCGGTGCCCAGCCGCCTGCGCAGCTGGAGGATGTACGTCTGGAGGGTCGTGAGCGCGCTCTGGGGCAGGTTCGTGCCCCAGATCTCCTCCATCAGGGTGGGTACGGGCATCACGCGGCCCGGGTACAGGGCGAGCAGCGCCAGGATCTGCCGCGGCTTGCCGGCCGTCGGAACAATCGACGCCCCGTTGACTTCGGCACTCAACGGACCCAGAACCTGAATCTTCATGGATTCCTCCGCCTGTTTGTCGAGTCCCATCGATTTTCAGACTCCGAACGGGAACGGTAGCCCGGCCCCGGACAATGTCCCGGAATTCTTGAGCAGGCGTCGAGCGGGCCTCCGACGGCGGCGCTTGCAGCGCCTGTTCGAGCTGCTAGATTTCGAACCGGGGTCGGTTTTCGCGCGCATCCCACCGGATCTCCCGGAGGAGGCAGCATGGAATTCGGCGCGTACAGCGGCAGCGGGGTGGAGTTCCGCATCCTGGGCCCGGTGGAGGTCTGCGACGGCCGGACCGGGGCGCGGGTCGTGCCGTCGGGCCCGAAGCAGCGGACCCTGCTCGCCGCGCTGGTCGTACGGGCCGGGGAGGTGCTGGCCGCGGACCGGCTCATCGACGAGCTGTGGGGCGACCGCCCCCCGGCGTCCGCCGCGAACGCGCTGCAGGCGCACGTGGCACGGCTGCGCCGGCTGCTGCCGCAGGGGCCGGCCGGACCTGACGGCGACGCGGCGGAGTGGATCAGCACGCACCCGCTGGGCTACCTGCTGCGGCCGGGCGGCGCGTCGAGCGACGCGCAGCGCTTCCAGCTGCTGTCCGCGGAGGGCCGCGCGCTCCTCGCCGGGGATCCCGACCGGGCGGCGGGCCTGCTGCGGTCGGCGCTCGCGCTGTGGCGCGGGCCGGCTCTGGACGGCGGGGCGCGCGGGCCGATCTGCGCGGCCGAGGCGGACCGGTTGGAGGAGCTGCGGCTGACCACGCTGGAGACGCTGTACGAGGCCCGGCTGCGCTGCGGCGGGCACGCCGACTCGGTGCGGGAGCTGGAACGGCTGACGGCCCGCCACCCGCTGCGGGAGCGGTTCTACGACCTGCTGATGCTGGCCCTGTACCGGTGCGGCCGGCAGGGCGAGGCGCTCGGCGTGTACGAGCGCGCGCGCCGGCGGCTGGTGGACGGGCTCGGCGTGGAGCCGGGGCCGGCGCTGCACGGCCGGATGGAGGAGATCCTGCGGCACGCCCCGTCCCTGGCGGCCCCGTCGCCGGCGGCCCCGGACCCGGCCGCGGGGGCGGGCGCGGACCCGGACCGGGCGGCGGACGCGGAGGCGGAGCTGCCGGCGCTGCGGCGGGAGATCGCACTGCTGGGCGACCGGATCGCCGTGCTGGGCCGGCAGCAGCAGGTCCTGCTGCGGCGGCTCCAGGAGCTGTCCGGCGCGACGGCCCGCCCGGGCATGCCGCGGCAGGTTCCGGATGACGGCCGGAGGGCCTCGGAGACGTTTGCCGATCCGACGTGGGGGCTTTCTCCGCCGGTCAATTCCGACAAGGCTCCGGCATCCTTCGGATAAGCGTGCGGTAATTCCCGTCCGTTTCTCGACCGGAAGACTGTCCGGCGAGAGGCCGCGCACCTCGGTAGCGTTTTCCGGTTCGGCGGCCGGAAAACAGCGGACGCCGCCCGGAAGGCCCGCGGAAGGCGACTCGAGGGCGGTTCGCCGAGGCGTACGGGAAAAGCAGGCGCGGCCTGGCCGGTCCGGCGCCCCGCGGGGGCGTTCTGCACGGGCCGCGTCCGCGTGCGCTACCGGGCGGGGCCGCCGCCGAGCCGGTGGGTGCTGCGCAGGAACGCCGACGGCGGCAGCGGGACGACCGCCGCCCCGGCGCCGGGGCGGCCCTGCTCCAGCGCCGCCCAGTCCACGTCGACGCCGGCCAGCCACAGGTCGCGGAGCTGGTCCAGGCGGCGCCCCGCCCACAGGGCGGCGAGATAGGCGCGCGTCTCGGGCACGGCGCCCAGGCGCAGCGGGTCGGCGCCGCCGAGGCGGAGGTCGGTCGCGTCCTCCGGGACGAGGCCGGCGAGCAGCCGGGCCAGCGGTTCGGTGCCGGTGACGAGCGCGGCGTACCGGCAGGACATGGCCGCGCGGCCGGTGCGGAGGCTGCGGGCGAGCGCGGCCAGCCCGGGCGCGGGACCCGCGGAGGCGAGGAAGTCGGCCAACCGCTGCGCCGTGGCGACCAGATGGGCCGGGGTGGGCGCGGAGAGCAGCACCAGTTCGGCCTCCTCCGCGCCCGGGCCCCCGGCCGGCTCGGCGCGGGCCCGGTCCCGCTCGGTCGCGGCGGAGTGCGGCGGCGGTGCGGCCGGCTCGGGGGCGTACTCCTCCAGGACCGCGTACGCCTCCACGCCGCCCGCACCCCGTGCGCAGACCGCGGCGCGTACCGGGCCGGCCGTGCCGGCCGGATCCGCGTCCTCGGCGCCCGGCCGGCCGGGCCGGGGCAGGGGCGTGCCGTGGCGCAGTCGGAGGACGGCCCGGGCGAGCACGGCCATGCCGGTGGCGGCCCCGGCGTCGCCGACGGCGGCGGCCACCGAGGCGGCGTCCTCCCGGGGCGGCGCCGCGTCCGTACCGGGCCCGCTCTCGCGGAGGGCGGCCCGGACGAGCCGCTCCGCGGGCGCGCCGGCCGCGTCGGGCCCGGCGGGGACGTGTCCGACGGCGCTGCCGCGGACGAGGCAGTGCACGGTGTCCCCGTCGGCGAGGGCCAGTTCGAGCGGTTTCAGCACGACCGCGCCGACGGCCTCGCCCGCTCCGGGCGGCCGGCCGGAGGGGTGCAGCAGCAGCCGTACGCCGCCGACGAGGGCCGCCCGGCACTCCCCGCGGCGCAGCGCCGCCAGCGCATGGTGGAGGGCGACCAGGACGGAGGACTCGGCGGTGTCGAGGGTGAGGCTGGGGCCGGTCAGGTGCAGCAGCGCGGACACGCGGTTGGCGAGGTTCCAGGTGTCGGAGCGCGGCACCGGGCCGCCGTCGCCCCGCTCGCCGGCCGTCGCCGCTCCGGCGGCGGCGGCGAGCAGTGCGTACTCGCCGCCGCCGGCGCCCGCGTACACGCCGACGCTGCGGGGCGTGCCGTCGTCGGTGCGCAGGGCGTCGAGGCGGCTGCCGGTGCAGCCGGCGTCTTCCAGCGCCTCCCAGGCGGTTTCGAGGAAGAGCCGCTCCTGCGGGTCGGTGAGCGCGGCGTCGGCGGGGCCGATGCCGAAGAACTCGGCGTCGAAGTCCTCTATGGCGTCCAGGTAGTGGCCGGTGCCGGTGGCTGCCCGGCCGGGCGGCGGGGCGGAGGCGGTGGAGTGCCCGCGGCGCATCTGCCGCCACACGGCGGCGGTGTCGGGGGCCTGCGGCTGTCGGAGGGCCATGCCGACGACGGCGACCGGTGCGACGGCAGCGGCCTCCCCACCACCCGGCGCGGCGGACGCGGCGGACGCGACGGGCGCCGCAGCGGACGGCGGGGCGACAGGGGGAGCAGGGGC
>NZ_RPSE01000333.1:0-7181 GCF_003949955.1 Streptomyces sp. WAC05292 | reverse complement strand
GCCCCCCATCCGCACGTCACGTGAGAAAGGCAAGGCGATGATTCTCCAGCGCATCGGCAACAAGGGCATCCGCCTCGGCACGCTCTTCGAGCGGGCCGCCAGGAAGCACCCGACGAACGTCGTGATCCTCGACCACGACCTGGACATAGCCCCCCAGCTGGGGCGCCGGGCGACGGTGGCGGAGGTCGCCGACCTCATCGACGACATGGCCTCCCGGCTCTGGGCGGCCAACGTCCGCCCCAGCCGCCGCGTGGTGATCTACAAGTCGGACGGCTTCGACATCACCCTCCTGGCCTGCGCCGCCGTCCGCATCGGCGCCGTCCCCGTGCTGCTGTCACCGAAGCTGGACGGCGAGACCGTCGCCGAGCTGGTGCGCCGCACCGACCAGCCCTACCTCCTCACCGACCAGAACAAGCTGGAGACGGAGCTGCCGGCCTCGGTCTTCGAGGAGGCCGAGCAGGTCCTGCTCACCTCCGGCAGCTACAAGGAGGCCGTCGAGCTCGCCTCCCTCGCCGGCTCCCCCCGGGTACCGGCCGTCACCATGCCGCCCGAGCACCCCACCCTGATCACCCACACCTCCGGAACCACCGGCACCCCCAAGCTCGCCGTCCACACCGGGGCCACCCTCCAGGCGCGCTACCGCCCGCAGGCCGCCATCACCAAGCCGCTGCTCCCGGGCCGCGAGACCATCGCGATGCACGTCTCCTTCGTCCACTCCCGGCTGATCACCGCCCTCGCCATCTCCCTCTTCCGCGGCTACCCGATCGTCGTCCTCGCCGACTCCGACCCCCGCAAGGCCGCCGACCTCTTCGCGCAGCTGCGCCCCGGCATCCTGGAGGCCCACCCGAACTCCTTCATGGAGTGGGAGGAGCTGGCGGACGACCCCCGCAAGCCGCTGGCCAACGTCAAGCTGTTCTCCAGCACCTTCGACGCCATCCACCCGCGCACCGTGCAGCGGCTGCTGGCCGCCACCGAGCGCACCGCCCCCGTCTTCGGCCAGCTGTACGGGCAGAGCGAGATCGGCCCGGCCGTCGCCCGCTCCTTCTCCCGCCGCCGCGGGCTCGACGCCGACGGCCGCTGCGTGGGCATGCCCTTCCCCGGCATGACCGACGTACGCGTCGTCAGCCGCAACGGCCTGCCGGTGTCCGAGACGAACCCGGGCTTCATCGAGGTCAAGAGCGACGGCCGGATCGTCACCTACCTCGGCGAGCAGGAGCGCTACGACAAGCAGGTCAACGACGGCTGGTGGCGGATGGGAGACGTCGGCTACCGCACCAAGTGGGGCTGCGTGCACCTGCTCGACCGCGAGGTCGACATGATCGAGGGCTTCGGCTCGACGCTCGCCGCCGAGGACACCCTCTTCACCCGGCTCGAAGAGCTCTCCGAGGTCATCATCATCCCCGACGAGTCCGGCCGGGCCGTCCCGATCGTCTGCACCCGCGACGACAGGCCGATCGACCCCGCCGCCTGGAAGGCCGCCACCGCCGGGCTCCCGCCGATGGCCGAGCCCGTCCAGTGGCGCCAGTCCGACCTCCCGCAGACCGCCACCACCAAGATCAAGCGGCTGGAGCTCGCCCGCCTGATCGCCGCCGGCACCGCGTCCCAGCTCATCGAGGAGAAGATCTGACATGGCGAAGCTCATCATCATCGGCGGCGGCATCGGCGGACTCGCGGCGGCCCTGGCCGTCGCCCGGCAGGGCCACGAGGTCCTGGTCCTGGAGCGCGCCCCGCAGTTCGCCGAGATAGGCGCCGGCATCCAGCTCGCCCCCAACGGCCTGCACGCCCTCGACCGCCTCGGCCTCGGCGACGCCGTCCGCTCCACCGCCGTCCAGATGGACGAACTCCGCTTCATGGACGGCGTCACCGGCGAGCACGTCGCCAGCCTCGACCTGACCGAGGCCTACCGGGAGCGGTTCGGGAACCCGTACGCGGTCGTCCACCGCGCCGAGCTGCACACCAAGCTGCTGGAGGCCTGCCAGGCCACCGAGGGCATCGAACTGCGCAGCGCCGCCACCGCGACCGGCTACGAGCAGGACGCCGCGGGAGCCACCGTCGTCCTGGAGGACGGCGAGCGCCTCACCGCCGACGCCCTGATCGGCGCCGACGGCATCCACTCCGCGATCCGCGGCCAGCTCGTCGGCGACGGCGCCCCCCGCAACTCCGGGATCACCGTCTACCGGGCGATCATCCCGATGGAGCAGGTCCCCGAGGAGCTGCGCCACCTGACCTCCGTCACCTGGTGGACCGGGCCCGGCTGCCACTTCGTGCACTACCCGATCGCCGGCGGCAAGTACCTGAACCTCGCCGCGAGCAGCGACAACAAGGCCGTCGAGGCCGTCGCCGGGGTCCCCGCGACCGAGGGCGACATCCGCCGCGAGTTCGCCTCGCTCGGCGAGGACGCCCAGCGCCTGCTCGCCCTCGGCGAGGGCTGGAAGTCCTGGGTCCTGGTCGACCGCGACCCGGTCGACACCTGGACCGACGGCCGGGTCGCCCTGCTCGGCGACGCCGCCCACCCGATGCTCCACTACGTCGCCCAAGGCGCCTGCCAGGGCCTGGAGGACGCCGTCGTCCTCGGCGACCTCCTCGACTGCGGCACGGACGAACTGCCGCAGCGCTTCGAGAAGTTCAACGCCGAGCGGCGCGAGCGCACCGGCCGGATCCAGCTGCTGGCCCGAGAGAGCATCAAGCTCTGGCACACCTCCGGAGCGGCCGCCTCCGACCGCAACGCGGTCCTCGCCGGCTTCAGCCGGGACGAGCTCCACGACTACGTCGCCTGGATGCACGGGCACCGCACCGACGACACCTCCGCCACCGCCGCCGCCCACACCGCCCCGAACGGAGACCAGCGATGACCTCGACCCCGAACCACGTGCAGGTGGCCCTCATCGGGGTCGGCCCCCGCGGCCTGTCCGTCCTGGAGCGGCTGTGCGCCAACGAGCGGCACGCCCCCTCGCACGACGCGGTCACCGTCCACGTCGTCGACCCCTCGGCGCCCGGCGCCGGCCAGGTCTGGCGCTCCGACCAGTCCCAGCACCTGCTGATGAACACGGTCGCCTCCCAGATCACCGTCTACACCGACGACAGCGTCCGCACCGCCGGCCCCATCGAGCCGGGCCCGAGCCTGTACGAGTGGGCGAAGGGCCTCGCCGCGGCGGACGGCGCGGACGGCGCCGACCCGGCCGTCCTCGCCGAGGCCCGCCGCCTGGGCCCGAACACCTACCCCAGCCGCGCCTTCTACGGCGGCTACCTGCGGGCCGCGTTCGAGCGGGTCGTCGCCGGCGCCCCCGCCCACGTCACCGTGCGGGTGCACCGCTCGCGGGCGGTGGCCATGGCCGACACCCACGGCATCCCCGGCGGTCCGCAGGGCGTCCGGCTGGAGGACGGCACCCGCCTCGACGCCCTCGACGCGATCGTCCTGGCCCAGGGGCACGTCCCGGCCCGGCTCACCCCGCGCGAGGCGAAGACCGCGAGCCTCGCCCGGATCCACCACCTGCGCTACTTCACCCCCGCCAACCCCGCCGACCTCGACCTCGACAGCGTCCTGCCCGGCGAGAACGTCCTGCTGCGCGGCCTCGGCCTGAACTTCTTCGACCACATGGCCCTCTTCACCGCCGGCCGCGGCGGCAGCTTCACCCGCGGCGAGGACGGCCGCCTCACCTACCACCCCTCGGGCAGGGAGCCCGTCCTGTACGCCAGTTCGCGCCGGGGCATCCCCTACCACGCCCGCGGCGAGAACGAGAAGGGCGCCTACGGCCGCTACCTGCCGCGGCTGCTGACCCCGCAGCGCATCGAGGAGCTGCGCGCCCGCTCCGCGGACGGCGAGGGCATCGGCTTCACCGCCGACCTGTGGCCGCTGATCTCCCGCGAGACCGAGAGCGTCTACTACGGCACCCTCCTCGAGGCCCGCGGCCGCGGCGACGAGCGCGAAGGCTTCACCCGCCGCTTCCTGTCCCTGGAGGAGGCCGCGGACCGGGACGCCCTGCTCGACGTGTACGGCATCGAAGCGGCCGACCGCTGGAGCTGGGAGGCGCTCTCCCGGCCGTACGGCGACCGCGAGTTCGCCGACCGCGAGGACTTCCGGCGGTGGCTCGTGGCCTACCTGGAGCGCGACGTCGCCGCGGCCCGCGCCGGCAACCTCAGCGGACCCCTCAAGGCGGCCCTGGACGTCCTGCGCGACCTGCGCAACGAGATCCGCCTCGCCGTCGACCACGGCGGCCTGACCGCCGACTCGCACCGCGACGACCTGGAGGGCTGGTACACCCCGCTGAACGCCTTCCTCTCCATCGGGCCGCCGGCCTCGCGCATCGAGGAGATGATCGCGCTGATCGAGGCCGGGGTGCTCGTCCTGACCGGTCCCGGCACCGAGATCCGTGTCGACACCTCCTCCGGCCAGGCCGCGTTCACCGCCGCCTCCCGCACCGTCCCGGGCCCGCCGGTCCGCGCCGGCGTGCTGATCGAGGCCCGGCTTCCCGAGCCCGACCTGCGGCGCACCGACGACCCGCTGCTGCGCCACCTGCTCGACACCGAGCAGTGCACCACCTACCGGATCTCCGGGCCGGGCGGTGCGGGCTACGAGTCCGGCGGCCTCGCCGTCACCGAGCGCCCGTACCGGCTCCTCGACGCCCGCGGCCTCGCCCACCCGCGCCGGTTCGCGTACGGCGTGCCCACCGAGTCCGTGCACTGGGTCACCGCGGCCGGCATCCGGCCGGGCGTCGACTCCGTCACGCTCGGCGACTCGGACGCCATCGCCCGCTCGGTGCTCGCCCTGCCGCCCGCCGCGGCCGTCCCGGCCGGGGTGTCGCTGCCGGCCGAGACCGACCTGACCGGGGTCCTCGTATGAGCCCCGCAGGCAGCGACGCGCTCACCGACGCGGGGCTGCTGTCCCCGGTGCGCGCCGGCACCCCGGCGGAGGAGGCCGTCTCCGACCTCGCCTGGCTCCAGGCGATGCTGGACGCCGAGGCCGCCCTGGCCCGGGCGCAGGCCCGGCTCGGCACGCTCCCCGAGGCAGCCGCGAAGACCATCACCGGCTGCGCCCGCGCCGACCGGCTGGACCTGCGCGCGCTGGCCCTGGCGGCGCGGGAGACCGCGAACCCGGTGGTCGGGCTGGTGCAGGCGCTGACCCGGGTGGTCGCCGCCGAGGATCCGGCCGCCGCCGAGTACGTCCACCGCGGCTCCACCAGCCAGGACGTCCTGGACACCGGGGCCATGCTGGTGGCCGCCCGCACGCTGCGCCTGGTCCGCGCCGACCTCGCCCGCACCGCCGCGGCGCTGGGGCGGCTGGCCGCGGAGCACCGGGACACGGCGATGCCGGGCCGGACGCTGGCCCTGCAGGCGGTGCCGACGACCTTCGGGCTGAAGGCGGCGGGCTGGCGGCAGCTGGTCCTCGACGCCGAGGAGCGGCTGGCCCGCGTCGCGGACGGCGGGCTGCCGGTCTCCCTCGGCGGTGCGGCCGGAACGCTGGCCGGCTACCTGGAGTACGCCCGCATCGACGGCGCCGCCGGGCAGCAGCCGGAGGGTTACGCGGAGCGGCTGGCGGAGGCGTTCGCCGCCGAGACGGGCCTGGCCCGGCCGGCACTGCCCTGGCACGCGCTGCGCACGCCGGTCGCGGACCTCGCCGCGGCGCTGGGCTTCGCCGCGGGGGCTCTCGGGAAGATCGCCGTGGACGTGCAGAACCTCTCCCGGACGGAGGTCGGCGAGGTCGCCGAACCGGCCGCGGCGGGGCGGGGCGCCTCCTCGGCCATGCCGCACAAGCGCAACCCGGTGCTCAGCACGCTGCTGCGCAGTGCCGCCCTCCAGGTGCCGGTGCTGGCGGCCGGGCTGGTGCAGTGCCTGGTCTCGGAGGACGAGCGCTCCGCCGGCGCCTGGCACGCGGAATGGCAGCTGCTGCGCGAGTGCCTGCGGCTGGTCGGCGGCGCCGCGCACACGGCGGCCGAGCTCGCCGAGGGACTGACGGCGCGGCCCGAACGGATGCGCGCGAACCTGCTGCTGACGGGCAGCCAGGTGGTGTCGGAGCGGATCGCGGCCGTGCTGGCGCCGGAGCTGGGCAAGGCGGCGGCCAAGCAGCTGCTGACGCGGGCGTCCGCGGCGGCGGAGGAGGGCGGACTGCCGCTGCACGAGGTGCTGGCGGCGGATCCGTCGCTGCAAGGGCGTTGGACTGAGGACGAGTTGGCGGAGCTGTGCGATCCGGGGGCGTACACGGGCGGGGCGGGCCCCCTGGTGGACCGGGCGCTGGAACGGTCCGCACCGACGCTTGAGATTCAACTGAACTGAACTGTATAGTTCAGAGTGTCAGACGCCGAGCACCGAGCAGAAAGCCGAGGAGCCATGACGCCGCCGCCCGCACGTCCCGCAACCGGACGCTGGATCGAGGACTGGGACCCCGAGGACGAGGAGTTCTGGCAGCGCAGCGGCCGGCGCACCGCCCGCCGCAACCTCGCCCTCTCGGTCCTCGCCGAGCACATCGGCTTCTCGGTGTGGAGCATGTGGTCCGTCCTCGTGCTCTTCATGTCGCCCGAGATCGGCTTCGCCTTCACCCCCTCCGAGAAGTTCCTCCTCGTGGTCGTCCCCACCCTGGTCGGCGCGGCCCTGCGGCTCCCGTACAGCTACGCCGTCACCCGCTTCGGCGGCCGCAACTGGACCGTCTTCGCCTCGGCAGTCCTCCTCGTCCCCGCCCTCGCCGCCTTCTGGTTCATCAGACAGCCGGGCACCGACCTGTGGGTCTTCCTCCTCGTCGGGGCGCTGTGCGGACTCGGAGGCGGCAACTTCGCCTCCTCGATGACGAACATCACCGCCCTCTTCCCGCAGCGCCTCCAGGGCTGGGCCCTCGGCATCAACGCCGGCGGCGGCAACCTCGGCGTCGCCGCGGTCCAGCTGATCGGCCTGCTCGTCATCGCCACCGCGGGCAGCGCCCACCCCTCGTACGTCATCGCCGCCTACCTGCCGCTGATCGTGGCCTCCTCCGTCCTCGCCGCCTGGAAGATGGACAACTTCGCGGCCGTGCGCGGCGCGCCGGGCGCCCAGCGGGAGGCCGCCCGCAACCCGCACACCTGGATCATCTCCCTCCTCTACGTGGGCACCTTCGGCTCCTTCATCGGCTACGGCTTCGCCTTCGGCCTCGTCCTGCAGAGCCAGTTCGGCGCCACCCCCTTCGAAGCCGCGCAGTACACCTTCCTCGGGCCGCT
>NZ_RPSE01000332.1:0-7199 GCF_003949955.1 Streptomyces sp. WAC05292 | reverse complement strand
GCTGACCGCAGCATGGTGACCCTGCGCGCCCTGACCCTCGACGACGCCCCCGCCCTCACCCGCATCTACAGCGGCGCATCCGTCCGGCACACCACCGGCCGCCCGCTCCCCCTCGACCAAGCCCAGGAGAAGATCCGTAGCGCCCTTGCACGGGCCGCGGAGACGCCGAGGGTGCAGTGGAGCTGGGGCATCCTCGCCGCTGACGAGATGATCGGCCTCATCGCCCTGCGCCGCCGCTCGCCCGTCATGGGCACCATCAGCTGCATCCTGCGCGAGGACACCTGGGGCAACGGTCATGCCACCCAAGCCGCCCAGCAGGTCGTCGCCTTTGCCTTCACCACGGCTGGCCTTGACCGGGTGGAAGCGATGCACCACCCCGACAACCCGGCCTCCGGCCGCGTCCTGGCCAAGGCCGGCTTCACCCGCACTGGCACCACCGACCACCCCGCCGCCGACGGGGCCGTCGTGCCGTACGACACGTACGCAATCCAGCACCGGACGAGCTGAGGCAAGGAGAGGCTTGCACCGAAGGGCGGCTGCAGGGTTGTCTGCCGTCCGGCTAGGATGCAGCCCGACGTGGGTTGGGCGGACATGCAGTGCACCCCGATCTCCGCTCGGGTTCCCGGGCGCAGGCCCACGTAGGTGGAGCAGACACGGGGTCAAACCATGTGCGTTCGCATTCGCGGTGCAGCCCCACGTGGGTAGGGCGGACCGCGACATCCGCACCCCGACGCCCTTGCCGGCCGGTGCAGCCCCACGTGGGTGGGGCGGACAGAAAGAGGGTCTGTCAATCGAACGGAGGGTGGTTGGGGCTACTGGCGGGCCGCGGAGAGGCGGCCGTCGAAGGTGATGTCGAATGCGTTCAGTGCGGTCTTCCAGCGCATGGTCCAGCGGGCCTGGCCCTTGCCGGTGGGGTCCAGGGAAATGATTGCCATGTAGACGCACTTCAGGGCGGCTGTCTCATTCGGGAAGTGTCCGCGTGCCTTGACCGCCCGGCGGATGCGGGCGTTCACGGACTCGATCGCGTTGGTGGTGCAGACGATGCGGCGGATCTCGGTGTCGAACCGCAGGAACGGGGTGAACTCTTCCCAGGTGTTCTCCCAGAGCCTGACGATCGCCGGGTACTTCCTGCCCCAAGCGTCGGCGAACTCCGCGAACCGGTCGAGGGCGGCTTCCTCGGTCGGGGCCGTATAGACAGGCTTCAGGAGTTTGGCGATCTTGTCCCAGTCCTGGCGGGCGGCATAGCGGAAGGAGTTCCGCAGGAGGTGGACCACGCAGGTCTGGACGGTGGTGCGGGGCCAGACCGTCTCGACCGCGTCGGGCAGGCCTTTGAGCCCGTCGCAGACGAGCATGAGGACGTCGTTCACGCCGCGGTTCTTGATCTCGGTGAGGATGTGCATCCAGTGCTTGGCGCCTTCTCCGCCGTCGCCTGCCCACAGCCCGAGGATGTGGCGCCGGCCTTCGGTGGTGACGGCCAGGGCCACATAGATGGGCCGGTTCGCGACGGCGCCGTCGCGGATCTTCACGTGGATGGCGTCGATGAAGACCACCGGATAGACCGGGTCGAGCGGCCGGTTCTGCCATTCGGCCATGCCATCAAGCACCTTGTCGGTGATCGTGGAGATCGTCTGCCGGGAGACCTCGGCGCCATAGACCTCCGCGAGGTGTCGTCAGACCCTTCGCCGAGGGAGATGACCATCTCGTCCACGCCGGTCAGGCGCTTCTGCCGCTTCTTGACGATCTTCGGCTCGAAGGATCCGTCGCGGTCGCGTGGCACGGATATCTCCACCGGACCGACGTCTGTCAGGACGGTCTTCGCACGGGTCCCGTTGCGGGAGTTGCCGCCGTTCTTCCCGGCCGGGTCGTGCTTGTCATAACCGAGGTGATCGGTGATCTCGCCCTCCAGGGCGGATTCCAGCAGCCGTTTCGTGAGCTGCTGGAGCAGCCCGCGCTCGCCGGTCAGTTGCAGGCCCTCCGCCTGGGCGCGGGACACCAGCTCGTCGATCAGCCGGTCGTCCACCGCCTTCGACCGGCGTCGGCTCAGCCGGCTCGGCGGCCTCGGTCACGTTCTCACTGGTCATCGGTGCATCCTCCATGATCGGGAGTTACACCGAACGATTTACAGTCCCTCACCCGATCGGTGGCCGTTCTGAAGAAGCTCACTGATCTACTTCGATCCCGGGCAGATAGCGAGCGGTCAGGAGTCCCCGTCTACTACATCGCCTTCGACATCCTCGCCATCCCAGGAACTGACGTCAGGGGCCTGCCTCTGTGGGAGCGGTGGGAGCTCCTCGGTGCGGCTTTGAGCGATGCCGAGCCGCCCCTTCAGCGTGTGCTAGCCACGCTGGACGAGGGGATTGCGTACCTCTGGTTTCGTGAGATGAGGGCTGTGGGCGTCGAAGGGATCGTGGCGAAGGCGCTCAGTTCGACCTACCAGGCCGGAGAGACATGGGCCTGGAGGAAGATCAGGCACTCCGATACCCGAGACGGCAGGATCATCGGCCTATTTGTCCCAGTGGAGCGACCACAGGGTCTTCTCGTGGCGTTGTCCGACGGGCGAACGGTGAAGACCTCTCCTCGCTTGACGGGGATGCAAGCACGACAAGTCGCAGAATCGGTACGCGGTCTCCTGGGCGTCCAGACGGAATATCCCGATCACGGGAGGGTGACGGTGGTCATCGAGCCAGTCCTGGTCGAAGTGCGCGAGACGGCCGGGCGCCACGAGACAGTCAAGTTCGTCCGTATCAGGTTCGAGGGGTGAGGTGGCGGGTTCCCAGCCGGAACCATGGTCGCGGGGAGCGCCATGGGTTGTGGGCGAGAGAGTTCCCATGGGTCGCGCATATCACTCTTGCAGCGCATACTGGCCCAGATTCCGCCTCAGCTGCGCCGCAGTCACTCCTTAGGTGAAGAGTTACCCCGAATTTCGACTCGCCCCACGCCTTTCATCCAGGCGGCCCGACCGGCTTCTTCTCGAATTCCCACAGGTCTTCCTGGTCTTCAGCCTGGTTCTGTGCCCATTCAATGAGGTCGTAGTTCTCGTTGGGGCACCGGGGCTCTAGGACGTACAGATAGCTGTCCCAGTTACTTCCCCCATAGACGTGGATGAGCGCCTTGTAGTCGGCGGGAAGCTCATCCCCAAGGCTGTGCTCGACCCCGCCCCAATCCTTCTGGCGAGGCTCGCTCGGCGCCGGAGCGATTTCGAGAAGACGCGTAAGGGCATTGTTCATGGTGGGGACCTGTTTCTAAGGGCAAGGGGCCCGGACGGCAGGAGCGTCCGGGCTGTATGCCCTCGATGTGCGCCCCCCGTGGGAATTATGTCGGTCCCGTTGCATCGAGGGGTGACTGCAATGGACGGTCTCCCCGGACTCGACTGCGGCCTTCAGGTGAGCGCGTGTGCACGTTCACTCTGAGGTGCCGTTACTCGCCCGTTACTCGCCTCCGCGATGAGCTGGGCAAATGCATCCATGTACACGCGGTGTTCCACGTGGATCATGGATAGCGGGATTTCTCCCAGTGGTGATAGATCGACACCTTCGAGCTTCCCGCATCCGTCGAGATCGCTCAGCGCGTGCAGTAGGGCCTCCAGGGTCACCCGGGACTCTTCGCGCGGGGCCAGCATGGCGATCAGGTCCCCTACCACTCTGGCTTGGGTGCCGGAGAGCAAGTTCACGAAGTCCTGAACGCGATTACTCGCTTCCGTGCGCACCGCTTCGTCGAGACTCAGAAGGTCCCGGAGGAAGTCGACGTAATACTCACTTTCCATATCTCCTGCTTTCCAGATCAGTGTGGATATGGTACCGGAAGGTGGCTGGGCCACGGAATGTGGGTATCGTTGACCGCCGCCTCGTTAAAGTTCTCACTTCTCGGGTTTCCGATTTACCTATGGTAGAGCTGACCCGCCTCGTCCTGGAATTGATTCCCGATCTGGATGCGGTAGATAGGGCCACTGCTGGGTTCTGGCTCAACTTCCGTGCTGAGTGACGCTCCGTTACGGCTGGACATCGAAGAGAGCAATGGAAGGGGGTGGCGGGGCAAGCACTGCGCGAAGGCGCGTCAGTATGGCTCGCCACTGCTTCCAGTCCTCCGGATCGACCCAGTTTGAGGCCGGCCCGTCCTCGTCGCCGACGATGCGGGCGAGGGCTTCGTCGGCGAGTGCCCGAAGGTCGGAAGGGAACACGGGCATCGGTGATTCCGGGCCGTAGGACATGTCGACGGGTTCGCCTCCCGGGCATTGCGCCGCGATCAAGGCGGCGGCGGCCACCGCCTCTTCCGCTTCCGTGAGATAGCCGGTGGCGTCGATCGTCCGGATGAGGACGCCTCGGATCAGGGCTTCGCGAGCCTCGGGCTCGGCTTCGTCGAGGGCGTTGGCGAAGTCCGCGGCTGTGTCGTTGTCGAGGGGACCGGTATCCCAGGTGCCCATGCTGATCTCCTTGCGTATGGTCGCCCGGATCCTCGCATCAGGGACTGACAACATGACTACGGGGCGAGCAGGACCCGTTTGCGCAGGAGGTCGAAGCCTGCGCGGCCGAACATCTGGCGCTTGAGCATCTTGATCCTGTTGACGTGTCCTTCGACGACGCCGGAGTTCCAGGGCAGCGTCAAGCCGGCGATGACGGCGTCGCGGTCTCGGTCGATACCGGCCGCGAGAGTGTGGAGGCTGGGAAGGTCGTCCTGGCGGACGGCGTCGAGCCACTGCGGAAGTCGTTCACCCTGCCGCTCGGTGAGCATCTGGGCGAAGGACCGGACGTGACCGGTCAGAGCATCGAGTTCGGGGCAGTTGGCCAGGACGGCCTTGAGCCGGAGCTGCTCGATCTCGGTCAGCGTCTCGGGTCGGCTGAGGATCCACCTCGTCACCACGCGGGGAGCCGGCGGTTGCGCGGTGACCGGCCGTGGCGCGGTGCGCTTCTCTCGCAGGTAGGCGCTGACTCTGCCGTAGCTGCCGCGATAGCCCAAGGGAACGATCTCCTCCCACAGCTTCCAGGCGTTGGTGCAGCCCTCGTCCCAACGTTTGTCCAGGTAGGGCTTGTACTCGTCGAGGACGGAGGTCCTGTTGTGCTGCCACTGGCCGCGAAAGAGGTCTTCCGGCCTGGCCGCGTCGGCGAGGCTCTTGACGGTCCGGTGGGTCATTTGGAGCTGACGCCCGATGGAACGGCGACTGTGGCCGGCTTCCAGCAGCGCGTGGACCGTGGCGTGCCGGGCTCGGACGCGGTTGGCGAACCGCTCGCTCCGCCATGGCGAGTCCGTCTTCTCCTCGGGCGGCGCGGGTTCGTCGGCCTTCGCCACGGGATCGGGGACCAGGACGCGAAGACACTGGCGGTGGCGGACGACCGCCCGCTCGGAGGCTTCCCCGAGGTTGTGCCATAAGTGCCAGCGGTCGGCGACCCGCGTCGCCTGGGGTGCCCCGGCCGTGGCGCCTTCCGCGAAGAACGGCGCGCGGTCCCGGCAGACGACCTCGATCCCGGGCCGCTGTGCGAGCCAGGCGGCCAGGCTTGATGCTTCTCGATCAGGCAGGAGATCGATCGGACGGCGGGTCTCGACGTCCACCAGGACAGTGTCGTAGCGGCGGCCCTTGCGGGTGGCGCACTCGTCGACGCCGACCACCCGAGGCATCGGAACCTTCGGCTCGGGCAGCGCCTCGACCAGGCGCAAGACCGTGCTCCGGCTGATAGACGTGCCAAGCACGGCAGCCAGGCGGGCGCCGGCTCGACCAGCCAGGGCGAGGCCGACTGCGGTCAGGATGGAACGCAGTCGTTCGGTGCGCTGGCCGTGCCTGCGGGTGAGGCCGGATATCTGTTCCACAAACGTCTGACGTGGGCACTTGGTGTTCCCGCACCGGAATCGCCGGACCCGCAGCTGAAGTACGACGCTTCGTCCGGCGCTCGGTGCATCAGCGAGCAACCGCAGGTAGGAGCTGTGAACCCGGGTCGAGCAGACTCCGCATCCCGGGCAGGCAGTGCCGGCCGTGGTGCACTGCGCGTCAAGGCGCACGTTCTCGTCCACCGACCGCACCGCGATGTCCGCGATCGCCGGGAACAACAGCGCCTTCAGCTGGAGGGCAACGTCTTCCACAGCCCGGACTGTCAGCCCAGCGGAACTGACCACCGTCCATTTTTGGGCGACTTCGAATACCGTCCGGACACGCTCAGCCGTCACTCACCGTGGCCACTGCACGAAAGCTGAGCCAGAACCGGTTGAAGTGAACGAAGCCAACTGAAGGCCGGTCATATAACCTCCTGGCCAGGATCAACGCTGACCTGACGGAGTGCGAAGCGTCGCTCAGATCGCTCGTGCGAAGCTGTTCGCATGAGCCTGATCCACACCCCGGACAGCGCCGCCCGCACAGCGGCCGCGCTTTCCTGCTGTCCGCCGTGACCATCGCAAGTATCCTGACTGCCTCGGGATGCAGCATCTCAGACAGCGGCAAAGCCTCCGGGTCCGGTGGTGGCTACGTCACCGGACCCAGGGGGGTCACCACGGCCGCCAAGGCCGACCGTGTTGTGGCCCCGAAACTCGATGGCGAGACTATCGACGGCAAGGCCATCGATATCTCCGCCCTCAAGGGCAGGGTTGTCGTCGTAAACATCTGGGGGTCGTGGTGCGGGCCCTGCCGTCTGGAGGCACCGTACTTCGCCAAGGTCTCCAAGGAGCTGGAGGCAGCTGGGCAGCCTGTGGCTTTCGTCGGCATAAATACTCGAGACAACACCAAGCAAGCCGCTAGTGCATTCGAACAGGCCAACGAGATCACCTACCCCAGCCTGTACGATCCCGACGGCAAACTGATGCTCCGCTTTCCCAAGGGCACCCTCAACCCGCAGGCCATCCCTTCAACGATTGTCCTTGACAAGGATGGCAAGATCGCCGCCAGGACCCTGGCAGCCATCAAGGACAACACCCTGCACGAGATGATCGACCCACTTCTCGCGGAGTAGTAGGGGTCCCTCGTCGCCGAACTCCTTGCTGGCTGCCAGGCCGGCGCCATCCCGTACGAGTAACGGGCTCGTGCATGGTTGGTGGTGGCACGTCGAAAGGTGCAGGTCGGCGCGGTGGTCACCGTGGCTGGCGGGCCCCGCGTGTGGCGGTCTGCTGGTGTGAGAGCAGTCCGGCGATGGCTTGGATCGTGTCACTCATCTGCTCGCGTCGGCCGAGGTGGCGAGCGAGTGCCCGCCAGTTCTTGAGGTGTGCGATGCCGTGCTCGACTC
>NZ_RPSE01000331.1:0-7204 GCF_003949955.1 Streptomyces sp. WAC05292 | reverse complement strand
CCCCGCTTCCGGCCCGCCGGGCTGACCACCGCGGAGGTCGCCGAGCGCGTCGCCCGCGGCGACGTCAACGACGTGCCCGTCCGCTCGTCCCGTTCCGCCGCCGACATCGTCCGCGCGAACGTCTTCACCCGGTTCAACGCCATCATCGGCGTCCTGTGGGTCGTCATGCTGATCGTCGCCCCGCTCCAGGACAGCCTCTTCGGGTACGTGATCCTCGCCAACACCGGCATCGGCATCATCCAGGAACTCCGCGCCAAGAAGACCCTCGACAGCCTCGCCGTCATCGGCGAGGCCAAACCGAGCGTCCGCCGCGACGGCCGCACCGCCGAGGTGTCCACCTCCGAGATCGTCCTCGACGACGTCATCGAACTCGGCCCCGGCGACAAGGTCGTCGTCGACGGCGTCGTCGGCGAGGCCGAGGGCCTGGAGATCGACGAGTCCCTCCTCACCGGCGAGGCCGACCCCGTCCTCAAACGGCCCGGCGACCCCGTCATGTCCGGGTCCTTCGTCGTCGCCGGCGGCGGCGCCTTCACCGCCACCAAGGTCGGCCGCGAGGCCTACGCCGCGCAGCTCGCCGAAGAGGCCACCCGCTTCACCCTCGTCCACTCCGAGCTGCGCTCCGGCATCTCCACGATCCTCAAGTACGTGACGTGGATGATGATCCCCACCTCGATCGGGCTCATCGTCAGCCAGCTCGTCGTCAAGGACACCAACCTCAAGGACTCCATCGCCCGCACCGTCGGCGGCATCGTCCCGATGATCCCCGAGGGCCTGGTCCTGCTCACCTCCGTCGCCTTCGCGATCGGCGTCATCCGGCTGGGCCGCAAGCAGTGCCTCGTGCAGGAGCTGCCCGCCATCGAGGGCCTCGCCCGCGTCGACGTCGTCTGCCTCGACAAGACCGGCACCCTCACCGAGGGCGGCATGGACGTCACCGAGCTCCGCACCCTAAACGGCGCCGACCCCGCCTACGTCAGGAAGGTCCTCGGCGCCATCGGCGAATCCGACCCGCGGCCCAACGCCAGCCTCCAGGCGATCATCGACGCCTACCCCGACAGCGCGGACTGGCGCTGCACCGAGTCCCTGCCCTTCTCCTCCGCCCGCAAGTACAGCGGCGCCTGCTTCAGCGAGGGCGACGGCGAGAGCTCCACCTGGCTCCTCGGCGCCCCCGACGTCCTCCTCCCGGCCGGCGACCCCGCCCTCGACGAGATCGACACCCTCAACGGACAGGGCCTGCGCGTCCTGCTGCTCGCCCGCGCCGCCCGCGAACTCGACGACGACCGCGTCGCCACCGCAGTCCGACCCACCGCCCTCGTCGTCCTGGAGCAGCGGCTGCGCCCCGACGCCGCGGACACCCTGCGCTACTTCGAGGAGCAGGACGTCCGCGCCAAGGTCATCTCCGGGGACAACGCGGTCTCCGTCGGCGCCGTCGCCGGGAAGCTGGGCCTGCCCGGCGCCGAGAAGACCGTCGACGCACGGCGCATGCCGGCCGAGCGGGACGGCATGGCCCGCGTCCTCGACCAGAACGCGGTGTTCGGGCGGGTCACCCCGCAGCAGAAGCGGGACATGGTCGGCGCCCTCCAGTCCCGCGGCCACACCGTCGCCATGACCGGCGACGGCGTCAACGACGTGCTCGCCCTCAAGGATGCCGACATCGGCGTCAGCATGGGCTCCGGCTCCGAGGCGACCCGGGCCGTGGCGCAGATCGTCCTGCTGAACAACAGCTTCTCCACCCTGCCGTCGGTGGTCGCCGAGGGCCGCCGCGTCATCGGCAACATCACCCGCGTCGCGACCCTCTTCCTGACGAAGACCGTCTACTCGGTGCTGCTGGCGATCCTGGTCGTCTGCTCGCAGGTCGAGTACCCGTTCCTGCCGCGGCACCTGACCCTGCTGTCCACGCTCACCATCGGCGTCCCGGCGTTCTTCCTCGCCCTCGCCCCGAACAAGGAGCGGGCACGCCCGCACTTCGTGAAACGGGTGATGCGGTACGCGATCCCCGGCGGTGTCGTCGCGGCCGCCGCCACCTTCACCGCGTACCTGGTCGCCCGCCACCACTACTCCGGCCCGGAGGCGCTCCAGGCCGAGACGAGCGCCGCGACGCTCACGCTGTTCCTGACCTCCATGTGGGTCCTGGCGATCATCGCCCGCCCGTACACGTGGTGGCGGGTCGCCCTGGTCGGGGCGATGGGCGGGGCGTTCTTGCTGGTGCTGGTGGTGCCGTGGCTTCAGGAGTTCTTCCAGCTGAAGCTGGTCGGCACGACGATGCCGTGGGCGGCGGTGGGCATCGCCGCAGCCGCCTCGGCCCTGATCGAGGGCCTGTTCCGCTGGGTCGACCACCGCTTCCCGGCGTAGGACGGGGCTACGCCCCGCGGCGGGGCCGCGGCTTGAGCGGCCGCAGCGGAACCCGCTCGCACCCGGCATGCACCCAGCAGTCCGGCAGTGCCCCCGACGCCGAATGCCGCACGATCCGGATCCCCTCGCCCCGGACCGGCCTCTGGCAGACGACGCAGATCCGCCCCGGCGGCGTCACGGCCCGTCCGCCGGGGGCGGGCAGGCGTAGACGTCGGCGTCGAGCAGCATGGCCCCATCCCGGCCCAGAACCGGCCCGCGGTACACGGCCCCCGCGCCGAGCGCCCTCCCACAGGCGACACACGCCCGCCCGAGCGCCTGCTCGGCGGACAGGTCCCAGAAGTCGTCGGGCAACGGTGCCCTGTGGCACGCCGCGGTGGACTCGCGGGTCTCCATGGTGGTGCGCTCCCTACTGTCGTCAGCGATGGTGGGATGACGGTAGGCACCGGTCGGGCCCACGGAGGGTAGATCCCCTACCCGCTCGCCGGGAGGTAGGGGCCCTACCCCTTGGATGATCAAGCGGTGAGGCCCAGTGCCAGCGTCAGCTCCCGTGCGTCCTCGCGGACCGTCGGGGGCCCGGCCTTCGCGAACTCCGGCAGCACCATCCGCGCATGCGTGCTGAACCGGACGGTCTCCGGGGACGTCCGGTAG
Organism: Streptomyces sp. WAC05292; assembly: GCF_003949955.1. Taxonomy (NCBI): domain Bacteria; kingdom Bacillati; phylum Actinomycetota; class Actinomycetes; order Kitasatosporales; family Streptomycetaceae; genus Streptomyces; species Streptomyces sp. WAC05292. The sequence goes on along the minus strand of NZ_RPSE01000331.1, from coordinate 4,207 downwards.
GCCATGCCGAGCAGGGCCACCGCGGCGACGCCCTCCTGCTGCATGCCGTAGGCCCGTGCGGCCTCGACGAGGTGCCGGGCGCGCCGGGTCGCGGACGGCACCGCTCTCAGGTCCAGCGCGGCAGCGGCCTCGACGGCCTTCCCCGGCTGGACGAGGCCCAGGTGGATGTCCAGGGCGTAGGCGTCCACGATGCCGTGCCCGAAGATCAGCCACGGGTGGACGTACCCTTCGCCGAGCTGTCGGGCGGCGTCCTTCGCGCGGTCCCAGTACCGCCACGCCAGCCCGGCACGGCCGGTCTTGGCGTACGAGAGTGAGGCCGCCAGCTGGAGCAGGCCCCACCGGGCCAGGCCCTCCGGGTCGTCGCGGCGTTGCAGCGCGGCCGCCTGCTCGGCCAGCTCGACGCGTGCCTCGGCAGCCGTATTGGCGTCGCGGTAGATGTGGTTCATGTACCAGGCCGCGCCCGCGATGGCACGGGGGCTGTCCGCGTCCTGCGCCGCGGTCATCGACCGGTCCCCGACCATCGTGATCAGCTCCGGCTCGGGCTGGAACGCCAAGTACAGCTGGGCGAGGTGGTAGACCTGCGCCTGCAGGGCGAGGAGCCGCCGGCGCTCGGCCCCCTCCCACGCGCGCACCGACCGCTGCGCGTCGGCGAGGAGGTCCGGCAGCAGCGCGGCCACGCGGGTCCGGTGGTCGCCGTCGCCGTGCCACAGCTTCCATGCCTGCCGTACCCGGGCGGCAAGCACCTCGGCGGACTCGGGTTCGTCCTCGCCCGCCGTGAGCTGGTACGTGGTCAGCGCGCGCTTGACGGCGGGCAGCGAGGCGTGCACCGCCTTGGTGTATGTGGCCGCGGTGATCCGCTCGTCGCCGGTCAGGTCGGCGATGTCGCACTCGTAGACCGTGGCCATGCGGATCAGCATGGGGAGTCGGGGCATTCCGATGGCGCCCGTTTCGATGGCCTTCACCCACTCCGCCGAGCGGCCGACGAGACCGCCGGCCACGGCCCGGGTCAGGCCGGCGCGGTCACGTGCCGCTCGGGCGCGCCGGCCGAACGTCTGGATTTCGGGGACGGTGTCGTGCTGCTCGGGCATGCTGGACACTCCTTCTGACCTCGACACCCCGACGGTACCGCTGAACGGCGGTGCGGGAACCGTCAATCACTCCCTACCGGAGCGAACTCCCCAACGAAGCAGCCCTGTTCAGCGGCGGCCCACCCGGGCGAGATGCATCTGATACCGACGATGCGCCTGGCTGATTTCCGACCCCGCGCAGCCGTAGGCCGCGGTCCGGAGGCGGTGACAGGATGCCCTCGTGGGCCGGGACCCCGCCGGGATCCCGGTGTCCGTGACCGAGAGGAACTGACATGGCCGGGTTCAAGGTGCTGTCGGACGCGGAGATCGAGCAGGAACTGGCCGCCCTGCCCGGATGGGAGCGGCAGGGGGAGACGATCTCCCGCACGTACCCGATCCGCTACCACGCGGCGGTGGCCGCCATCGTCACCATCGCGGACCGCTCCCGGCGGATCCGACACCACGCGGACCTCGACCTCCGCATGGACCACCTGCGCGCCTCCATCACGACGCACGACGCGGGCCACCGGCTCACGCCCGCCGACTTCGACCTCGCCCGGCGGATCGACGCCATCATGGCCGCGCACCAGGCCATCCCGCTGGACTGACCGGGGCGCGGGCGGGCGGGCGGAAAACGGTTCGCCGGGTCGGCGCGGCAGGTGGCAGGGTGCGCGCATGGTGACGCAGTACCAGATCCGTGCCGACCACGACGCCCACACCATCGTGGTCTACCAGGCGTACCCGCCCGCCATCGCCGATGCGGCGCTGCGGGCGGGGCGGTTCACCGCACCGTTCTCGTTCCGGCGGATGACGTGGATCAAGCCGTCGTTCACGTGGCTGATGCACCGCAGCAACTGGGCCCGCAAGCCCGGCCAGGAGCGGGTGCTGGCGGTGCGGATGACCCGGGAGGGCTGGGAGGAGGCGTTGTCGCGGGCCGTGTTGACGACCGCCGACCCGGCGGCCGTTGCCAGCGCGGCCGTGCACGTGCAGTGGGACCCGGAGCGGTCGCCGCGCGGGGCGGCGCTGAACCACTACAGCATCCAGGTGGGCATCGGCCGCGACCTGATCCGCACCTTCGCCGACGAGTGGGTCGTCGGCTTGACCGACCTCACGCCCCGCGTCCGCAAGGCCGCGGCACTCGTCCAGGGCGGGCAGTCCGCCAAGGCACAGCGCCTGCTCCCCGCGGAGCGGCCGTACCCGCTGCCCCCGGCACTGGAAGCGGCCGTGTGCCGGGGCGGGTGACGGTCAATTAGTCGAACCAGCGGTCGCGGGCCAGTTCCGTCGTGCGGGACGGGTCCTCCAGGAGGGCGGCCACCTCGAAGCGGCGGGGCCATTGGCCCGCCGACCAGGCGAGGCCGGCTGCGACGCCCTCCAGGGTGGAGGCGTGCAGGACGCCGTCCGGGGTGCGCCGCCAGTCCAGTTCCACGCCGCCCGCGACCAGTTCGGCGTGTTCCAGGTAGGTACGCGGGGTGCCGGGGCCGAGGAGGATGCGGACGGCTTCCGGGACCTCGTGTTCCTCGCCGGGGGAGCTGACCTCGGCCGGGACGGTCTCCGACAGGCGGCGGACCTGGAGGAGGTCGGCCAGGTCGGCGGCGCGGGTCGGGGCGACGGGCAGCAGCGGCATGCCCTCCGTCAGCGGCAGCAGGTCGGGGGCGTCGGCGATGACCGCGTCGGCGGCGTCCACGACGCGGACCTCGCCGTCGACCACGGCGCGCAGGTCGTCCGGGAGGGTGACCTGCTCGGGGTCCAGGTCCGCCAGGGCGCCGTACAGGGCGTGGAGTTGGCGGTCGGTGACCTCGCGGTCGGGGTCGGCGAGGCGGCCGAGGAGTTCGGCCGCGCCGCCGGGCTCGGCCAGGAGGGCGGAGACCGAGGTGCGGACGCCGAGGGCGCGCAGGACCTGCTCGTCCTCGAAGCCGGTGGCGTCCGCGGAGGTGTACAGGCCGACGAGCAGCGGGTCGGTGCCGGCGGCGCGCAGGCCGGCGGGGCGGCGGCCGTCGAGCACGGGGTGGCCGCGCAGCCACCAGGCGGTGTACGGGCGCACGGAGCGCGTCGTGCCGTCCGGGAGCAGGATCCGCACGGGCTGGGTGAGGGCGTCGCGCAGCGGCGGCTGCGCGAGCATGGCGAGGGCCTGCGGCCAGCAGTCGTCGTCGACGAGGTCGAGGTCGCGGACGGCGGTGATCTCGGTGGCCACCGGCGGCAGCGGGGTGTCGGGGAGCTGGTCGAGGACGTCCTCGCACCAGACGTCGACGGCGTCGAGGAGGCCGATGTCGTCCGGTTCGGCGTAGTCGGTGTCGCGGGGTTCGAGCTCGTCGGGGTCGAGGACGACGTCGGTGGCGCGGACCAGCTGGAAATCGGCGAGCACGCCGCAGGCCGTCAGGGGCTGCGCGCCCCAGCGTTCGGCGAGTTCGGCGTCCACGTACGGGATCTCGTCCTCGCGGAGGACGGCGGCGAGGGGGGAGCCGGGCAGCAGGAGTTCGCCGGCGGGGGCGGGTTCGCCGTCCTCGTCGGGCAGGGCGAGGGCGCCGAGCCAGGGCTCGTCGCCGGGGGCGAGGTCGGCGTCGCGGACCAGGCCGAGGACGATGTCGGCGAGTTCGTCGGGGTCGAGGGCGTCCTCGTCCCACACTTCGCCGGCGTCGAGGGACGCGGCGACCGCGGCCCGCACCTGCGGGGTCGTCAGGATGGCGCGGGGTGTGGCGGGCAGGGCGCCGAGCTTCTCCAGCAGCGGGTGCGCGGCGTCCGGGTGGGCGACCTTCAGGCCGAGGCGGGCCAGGTCCTTCGGGGTGTCCGCCTCGGGGAGGAGGACGTGCCGGGGCCCGATGGTGGTGCGGCCGTCGGCGAGGGGGACGGGCAGGCCGGAGAGCCGGTCGGGGTCGACGCCGGCCAGGGTGCCGTACAGCCGGTGCCACCACTCGGGGGTGCGCTCGATGCCGGCGATCCGCTCGATGGCGTCGCCGAGCGGCAGCCGCCCCACGCCGAGGGTGCGCAGCTCGGTGCGGCGTTCCAGTCCGCCGGGCAGCAGCGTCGGCAGCACCTCGGCGAGGACGCGGACGGTGTCTGCGCCGGCGCCTTCGACGACCTCGGCTTCGAAGGGGCGCAGCGCGGCCCGCGCCGGCTCGTCGCCGGCGGTGTCCGCGTCCGGG
>NZ_RPSE01000330.1:0-7242 GCF_003949955.1 Streptomyces sp. WAC05292 | reverse complement strand
GGGCGGATGCCTCCGCCCTACCCGCCCCGGTGGAGGCGGGTAGGGCGGAGGCATCCGCCCGGCCGGTGCCGGTACGGGCGGAAGGGCCCGCCGGCGCGGCGGCCCGGGAGCTGCCCGGGGCTCACTCGGGCCTTGCGGACACCCCTGCCCGGCCGACGGCGGGCCGGGCGGGGGCTCCGCCCGCGGCGGCGGAGGCGCCGGTGCGGCAGGGGGCGGAGAACGCCTCGGCGGCGGTCACCCCCGGAACCGGTACCTTGGACCCATCGGCGGGGGCGCTCGCGCGGGCGCCGGAGATGCGGCCCGCCGCCACACCGTCCGGTGTCCACCCCCCGGGGGCAGGCACCGGCCGACGCCTCCAGGCGGCCCCTCCCCCGCTTCCCGAACCCGCCCAACTGCCCTATGCGACGGTGGACTTCACGGGCCGCGAGACGGCCACCCGGCGTCTCGTCGAGGCCCTCACCCCGGCGTCCGACGCGCCCGCCGCGGACGCCGGCGGCCCGCCGGCCGTGGTGGTCTCCGCGGTCGGCGGGATCGGGGGCGTCGGCAAGACCACGCTCGCGCTGCACGCCGCGCACCGCCTCAGGGCGCACTTCCGCGACGGGCAGCTCTACGCCAACCTCCGCGGGGTCCGCGAGGACCCGGCGCGGCCGGAGGCCGTCCTGGCGGCGTTCCTCCGCGCCCTCGGCGTCGCGGACTCGGCGATTCCGGAGGGCGTGGAGGAGCGCGCCGGACTCTACCGCTCGCGGGTGGCGGACAAGCGGATGCTGCTCGTCCTCGACGATGCGCGGGACGTCCGGCAGATCGAGCCGCTGCTGCCGGGTTCGTCCGCCTGCGCGGTCGTCGTGACCAGCCGGAACACCCTGGCAGGTCTGCCCGCGGCGCTCCGCCTGCGCCTGGACGTCCTGCCCGCCCAAGACGCCGTACGCCTGCTCGGCCGGATCGCCGGCCGGGAGCGGATCGAGGCGGAGCCCGCCGAGGCGGCCGCCCTGGCCGCGCTGTGCGGCGGGCTGCCGCTCGCGCTGCGGATCGCCGGGTCGCGGCTGGCGACCCGGCCGGGCTGGTCCCTGGCGGCGTTCCGGCGGCTGTTGGAGGGTCGGCGGGCGCCGTTCTCCGCCGAGGCGGGCGGGGAGGACGGGGTGGAGGCCTGCTTCCGGCTCAGCTACGAGCTGCTGGACGCGGCCGAGGCGCGGCTGTTCCGGCTGCTGGCGCTGCCCGAGCAGGAGGACGCGGACGTCGCGGACGCGGCCGCCCTGGCCGCCATCGACCAAGCGCACGCCGAGGATCTGCTGGAGCGGATGACGGAGCTCGGGCTGCTGGAGTCGCCGGCGCCGCAGCGCTACCGGTTCCACGACCTGCTGCGCGCGTTCGCGCGGGCCCGCTCCGCGGAGGAGGACGGCCCCGAGGGCGGGGCGGAGGCGCTGGTCCGGCTGGTCGACCACCACCTGGCGTCGGCGCGCAACGCGTACGCCGTCGAACGCCCCGGCCACCCCGTCCCCGGGATGCTCCACCCGACCCGCTCGCCGGGCATCCGGATGCCGGCGCCGGGCGAGGCGCACCGCGCCTTCGCGAGCCGGCACCAGTCGGTGCTGGCGGTCGCGGTGCAGACGGTCCGGGCCGATCCGTCCGCCGTCGACCTGGTCTCCGACCTGATCCTGGCCCTCGATCCCGTCCTGGACGGCACGTTCCTGTGGGCGGCGCTGATCGAGCCGGCCCGCAACATCCTCCGGGCCGCGCGCGGGCGGGGCCGCCGGCGGGCCGCGGGCCGGCTCGGGTACATGCTCGGCGGAGGGCTGTACCAGCTCGGCCACGCCGACGAGGCGGAGTCGGTCCTGGCCGCGGCCGCCGCCGATGCGCAGACCTCCGGCGACGAGGCGGTGCTGACGGAGATACGGACCTGCCAGGCCCTGGTGTGGTACGCGCGGGGCGACCTGGAGCGCGCACTGGAGCTGTACGGGCAGGCCGTCGCGGTCGGCGAACGGTGCGGCAGCGGGTGGGGCGCGGAGAACGCCCGCGCCTGTTCGGCGCACACCCTCAGCAGCCTGGGCCGCCTCGCCGAGGCCGACGCGGCCGCACGCAAGAGCCTGGCCTCGGCGCGGGCGGACGGCGACGCCTACCGGTTGTCGTACACGCTGTACGTCCTCGGGGGCATCCTGCGGCAGTCGGGCCGCCCCGAGGAGGCGATCGCGTGCCTGCGCGAGGGTGCCTCCCTGTCCGGCGCTGCCGGGTACGCCACGATCGAGCTGTTCTCCCGGTGGGAGGTGAGCTACTGCCACCTGGCCGCCGGGCGGCACCGCGAGGCGGTGGAGTCCGGGGAGCGGGTGGCGGAGGTGAGCCGCGAGAAGGGCTGGGCCCTGGCGGAGGCCCGCGCCCTGCAGGTCGTCGGGACGGCCCTGGCGGAACTGGGTGACCGGAAGCGGGCGCGGGAACGGCTGGAGCGCTCCGCCGACCTGTTCGACCGGCTGCGCCCGGCCGAGGCGGCGCAGGTCCGGGAACTCCTGGCCGGCCTGTAGCCCGTGCGGCCGTTCACGGGGAGGTGGATCGCCGCGTCGGGTCGCCCGCCGGGCGGTTCGCCGCGCGCGCGTTCCGGCCCCTCCTGTGTCCGAACGGGCACGGGTGTGCCGGACGCCGGTCATGCCGGGCGGGTCCGCCCGTACACGGCGGCCGTGCCGGATCGGACCGCGCGGTCACCCATCGAACGTCGACGCGCTGTTGATCCGGCTCCCGCAGCCTGTCTCCGGCAACACCCCCGTGGGAAGGAAGGGACACCCATGCCGGTTTCGACGAGCGACCGCATCACCGACCGCATCACCGTGACGATCCACGCCGAGGACCCCCTCGGACGGGCAGGCGTGGTCAGCCACCTGCAACGCCAGCCGGCGGTGGAGATCGTCCCGCCGGTCCGTGACCGCGAGGGCCGGACGGCGCCCGCGGACGTGGCCGTGATGCTGATGGACCGGGTGGACGACCGGGCGGCGGCGGAACTGCGGCGCGTGCTGCGGGGCGGCGACCAGCGGGTCGTCCTGATCGCCCGCGAGCTCCGCGAACCCGAGCTGCTGACGGTCGTCGAGTACGGCGTACGGGCGATCCTGTGGCGGCATCAGGCCACGGAGGGCAGCCTGGCCAAGGCGGTCCGGCAGGCCGCGCACGGCGAGGGCGTCCTGCCGCCGGACCTGATCAGCCGCGTGCTCGGCCAGGTGGGGAGGCTGCGCCGCTCCGAGACCGCGTCGGTCTGCTCGGGCAACGCCTCGGCGCCGCTGTTCGGGATGGCTCCGCGCGAGACGGACGTCCTGCGGCTGATCGCGGAAGGCCTCGACACCCGGCAGATCTCGGACAAGCTCGCCTACTCCGAACGCACCGTCAAGAACATCCTGCACGGGCTGATGACCCGCCTGCAGCTCACCAACCGCGCCCACGCCGTGGCCTACGCGCTCCGCGAGGGCTACATCTAGGCGGCCCCAGCGCCCACCGCGCGCCAACCACCGCACCGCACCGCACCCCGTTGCACCGCACCGCACCCGATGGCCGGATCCGGCCGGCTGTCCGACGGCCGGGGACGCGCCCGTACCGAGGACACCACTTCCCATGATCCATGAGATCGACGAGGCGCTGCGGCGCCTGCTGCGCCGCGGCGCACTGCCCGAGGGGGCCGGCGACATCGCCCTGGAGGCCCCCACCCGGGAGTGGGCGGCGCGCCGCACCGCCCCGACCGTCAGCGCCTACCTGTACGACATCCGCGAGGACGTCTCCCGGCGGGAGCGCGGGGCGTACGCGGAGCGCGACGCCCGGGGCGTCGTCGTGCAGCGGCGGCAGCCGGCCCGCTGGTTCCGCCTGTCCTACCTGCTGACCGCGTGGACGGCGCGGCCGGAGGACGAACACCGCATGCTGGCCGGGGTGCTGGCCGCGCTGCTGCCGTACGAGGCGCTGCCGCCCGAGGACGTGCCGGAGGCGATAGCGGCGTACCGGTCGTCGATCCCGCTGTCGGCGGGGGTGCCGCCCCCCGACGGGCGGTCGACCGCGGACGTGTGGTCGGCGCTGGGCGGGGAGCTCAAGCCGTCGCTGGACGTCGTCATCACCGTCCCGTTCCCGGTGACGCCCGTCTACCCGGTGGGACCGCCGGTCACGGAGGGAGCGGTCGTCACGGTGCGCGGCAAGGACGGCCGGCCGGGCGACTCCCGGCCGAGGATGCTGCGCACGCAGGCGGGAGGGCGGGCCCGGTGAGCGCGGCGGCTGCGATCCTGCTGGACCGGCTGGGACGCCTGCGGCGGGAGGCGGCCGGGCTGGTCGCGGCCCGGGCGGCGGACGACCCCACGGCACACGACCCGCTGCGGGGGCTGTACGTGTCCTCCGAGACTGCCCTGCGGGCCGCCGCCGACGGCCCGAACACCCCGGCGGCCGGAGCGGGGGACGCCCTTGCGGAGGCGGCCGCGGAATCGGATGCCGGCGGCGGTGCGGACGCGGCCGGGCCGGGCGGGCCGGACCGCCTGGCCGGTCTCGTCCGCGCCTTCGGGCTGTCCGCGCTGGACCTGCGGATCCTGCTCGCCGCGGCCGCGCCCGACGTCGACCGCCGGTTCGAACCGCTCTACGGCTACCTCAACGACGATGTCGGGCGGCGCCGGGCGTCGGTGGCGCTCGCCCTGGAGCTGGCGGGGACGGGGCCGCACGCGCCGCGGGCGCGAGCCCGCTTCCACACGGCGGCGCCGCTCCTCGCGGGCGGCCTCCTCGTCGTGGAGGACGAGGAGCGGCCGCTCCCGGGGCGGGCGCTTCGCGTCCCGGAACGGGTCGTGGCCCACCTGCTCGGCGACGACGGGCTCGACGCGCGGCTGAGCGCGGCGGGGGTGGTCCTGCTGGAGCCGTCCGGCGGAACGCCACCGGCGGACGGGGCGGACGCGGCGGACGCGGCGGACGCGACGAACGCAGCGGAAGCGGCGGACGTGGCGGGGGCGGCGGCGGCAGACGCGGAGGAGGCGGACGCGGCGAGGGCAGCGGCGACGGCAGCAGACGCGGCGGGAGCGGCGGAGGAGGCGGAGGCCGCCGACGGCGGGTCCGGTGCAGGCGGTGCTGGTGGTTCAGCCGCTTCGGGCCGGGCGGACCGATCCGATCCGGCGGCTCTGCTGGCCCGGTCGGGGCGGCCCGTCACCGTCCACCTGCTCGACCGGCGGGGCGAGGGCGGTGTCGAGCGGGTCGTCGCGGCCCTGCGGGCGGCGGGGCGCACCGTACTGGTGCACCGGCCGCCGGCGGGCGCGGGTCCCGGGGACGGAGGTCCGGCGGGTGACGCCCCGCGGCTCGGACCCCTGCTGCGGCGCGAGGCCCGGCTGCGCGGCCCGGGGACGGCGGTGGTCGTCGCGCCCGTCCCGGCGGAGCCCGGGCCGCTGATGCGGTCGGTCGCCGCGCCCGACACCACGACCGTGTTCGCGGGCCCGGACCCCTACGACCCGGACTGGGCTCCCGGGGTCCCCCTAATCCCCCTCGAAGGCGCCCGCCCGCACACCGCCGGGGTGCCGCGGGGGACGCACGACGAGGCCGCGGCCCTGCTCGGTGCCGGGCCGGCCGGGGCGCTGGCCGCGTACCGGCTGAGCGGCGGGCAGCTCGCCGAGGTGGCCCGGACGGCCCGGGACCTCGCCGCGTTGGAGGGCGTGGAGCTCGCCGAACGCCACGTACGGCTCACCGCGCGCCGCCTGTCCGCCCCGCTGCTGGGCCGGCTGGCCCGGCGGGTGCGGCCGGCGGTCGGCTTCACCGACCTGGTGCTGCCGCCCGAGGAGCGGGCCCGGGTCGCCGAGCTGGTGGCCCGCGCCCGGCACCGCGACGAGGTGCTGTCCGGCTGGCGCCTGCGCACCGGCGGCGGCCGCGGCCGCGGGGTGGTGGCCCTGTTCGCGGGGGTGTCGGGCACGGGGAAGACCCTCGCGGCGGAGGTGGTGGCGGGCGAACTCGGCCTCGACCTGTACGTGGTGGACCTGTCGTCGGTGGTGGACAAGTACGTCGGGGAGACGGAGAAGAACCTGGAGCGGATCTTCGGCGAGGCGGACCGCACGGATGCGGTGCTGCTCTTCGACGAGGCGGACGCCGTGTTCGGGAAGCGGTCGGAGGTGCGCGGCTCGCACGACCGGTACGCGAACCTGGAAAGCGCCTACCTGCTGCAGCGGTTGGAGAGCTTCGACGGGATCGCCGTGCTGACGACGAACCTCCGGTCGAACGTGGACGAGGCGTTCACACGGCGGCTGGACCTGGTGGTGGACTTCCCGTTCCCGGACGCGGCGCTGCGCGCCGACCTGTGGCGCAGTGCGCTGGCCGGGGCGCCGACCGCACCGGACGTGGCGGGCGAACTGGAGCGCCTGGCAGCCGAGTTCGAGCTGGCCGGCGGTTCGATCCGGGCGGCGGCGCTCACGGCCTGCTATGCGGCGCGCGGGCGGGGCGGGGGGCCGGTGACGGCCGGGGACGTCCGGGAGGGCGCCCGCCGCGAGTACCTGAAGGCGGGCCGCCTGATCCCCGGCACGTCGGCCTCCTGGCGGCCCTGACGGGCGTGTCCGCGCCGCCTCCCCGCCCGGCCGCTGCCGCGGGCCGGGCGGGGAGGCGTGCCGTCGGCCCGTGCGGGCGGGCCCGCCGGTCAGCGGCCGGGCCGGCCCGTGCCGTTGACGCTGCCGCCGAGCAGGGCGTTGATGGTCCGGCTGTCCGCGACGCCGGTCACCGGGAGCTGCACCTGCCGCTGGTACTCCTCCACCTTGGCCCGCATCTTCGCGTCGTACGGCGTCGCGGCGGCGTTGCGCCCGCCGGAGGTGAAGTAGTTGACGCCGAGCTGGGCGAACGCCCGGTCCGCCTGGAGGTCGGCGTCGGAGATGGTGGCCTGGCTCGCCCACCGGAGGGCGGCGTCCAGCTGCGTCACCTCGAAGTTGCGCGACCCGGAGGTCAGTTTGCCCGCCGTGACGCCCTGCATCCACAGGGAGGCGAGGGTGGCGCGGCCCAGCGTGCCGAGCGGCTTGTCCGTGGCGGTGAGGGCCCGGGTGGTCTTGTCGTCGGCCATCACGGCCCGCTGGTAGCAGATCAGCGAGGCCTCGGTGGCCGCGTCGATGACACCCTCACGCCACTGGCCCTTCAGGGTGCACGGGTTGCCGCTGCCGAGGGCGGCGAGCCGGCGCTGCGCGTAGTGCACGACGACGTCAGGCTGGTATCCGGCCCGCCAGGGCGGGCCCTGGGGGGCGGCCGCACCGCCCTGGTTCCCGGCCGCGGGCGGCGGGGCCGCTCCCCCGC